>CAYOCA010000059.1:0-7792 GCA_964402345.1 uncultured Muribaculaceae bacterium
AGAAAAAGAAAAAATAAACACTATATTCTTTGAAGGTCAAATATTTGATGCCTATACATTATTATTAGACTTATTTGATAATGCTAAAGAAGAAATAATAATAATTGATAATTATGCTTCTAAGGAACTTTTAAAAATTCTTAAAAATATTGATAAAAAAATATTAATAATTTCTAAAAATCTTGATGATATATTAGTCGAAAAATACAACAGCGAATACTCAAATATAGAATTTAAAAGTCTTGATATATTCCACGATCGATTTTTAATTATAGATAGAAAAAAATTATATTCTTGTGGAGCATCATTTAAAGATTTAGGAAAAAAGTGTTTTGCTATTAATGAAATGGAATCAGAAAAACTAATCGATGATTTGTTAAATAAAATTGAAAGTGTAAAATAATTTTGAAGTATTTTTGGTTGTTGCAGATGCTTATAAAATTTGTCAGATTTCGAAAGGAAGAGCCTATTTAACCCTCCCTTTCGTTTTCAATACTATTAATTAGAAGTTATAACTTTCTAAGACTTCACCATCTTCATTATATATGGTAGCATCAACATTTTTCATATATAAGACTTGAAATTATGGATTGTCAAGTGTATATCCACTTCTATAGCTCAATCAAATTTATCAATTACCGCTTGTTTTACTGCAATGTTATTACTATCATCAATTAATTCACAATTTATCCTAATCCAATTTTTTCATCGTATGCAACTATACATACATGATTATCTTTTTCTATTTGCTTTGATACATTTTTGTATTTATTTGTTATCACATAGATTTTATTATTAGCCATTACTGGATCGCCAAATGGTCTACAACCTGGTTTACCATCATTAATAGTTGATAAATAATTTACTTGAGTATCCTCCTATCAACCACCATGCACTTAAAGTACATGGTAAGTTTTTGAAATGAAAGTCCATATCTAAGTATTTACTTTACAGTCTTAAATATTTCTTCAGTGTTATCAGTTTGATTTTCTATATATTCCTTTATTATTTTTATATTCTTTGCTTCGCAACCTGGTCTCAATAAACCACTTAATCTGTAATCAATTCTTACACCTAGGTATTTTATATCTGTATTTTGTTAACCGTACAATATGATATTCTATGTCATACAGTGTATGAGAACATTCTCGCCCAATACCACCACCTACGGTTATTATACATAAAAAGTCAAAATAAATCTACAAGTTCTTAAAGAATTTACGAACTAAAGTCCGTGAATTTTAGATCCAGTGCTTATCATATTAAACTATTTCGTAATAATTAAAAATATGGCGTAGTATCATTAGAGAGAGCGGAAAAACATATATGCTTACGTTGTTGAAGTAAAGTTTTAGTATCTATGACACTCGCTCCAAAGTAAAATACATTCGAATTTTTCGAGTTTTGATAGATAACTAATTCAAAAAATGGATTAGTTTTTTCATTATAAATTAAATAACGACATCTGCAAACTCTTATCGTATGAATTTTATCAACGCATTATTGCAATAATTCCCTTATTACGTTATAATTAAGATAATAATAAAGACTAATTTTATTACCTAAAATAAGAAAAATTTTTTACAAATACTCAAAATATTTATAAAATCTTACATTTTCTTAATAGATAAATTAGTCCAAAAAAATTTCAAGTAACAAGAAAAAAAAGAATAAGGAGGTAAATAATGAAACTAATACACTATTTTTTTAATGGTACTATTTTTCTAATAAAATTACCTTTTTTATGTATAAAATACTTCATAATAGGATTAATTACCATAATAAGTATTATTCCACATTATATAATAATCGGCTTAAAATATCTTTTAAACAAAGATGAATACTCTAAAAATAATCCTGATAAATTAGAAAACAAAATTATCCCAATTACCATTATAAGTCTCTCCCTTATAACCTACTTCATAAGCATTTTTCTTCTAACCCGTTGGTATGTCCAAAACGAACGAACTAAAAACTTTTCAAATAGTTTAATAGATACGACAAATAACTTAGGAATAAATGAAAACTCCACCGATGAATATCAAGAACTCCAAAACAACGTACCTCAATCAGGAGCAAACTCCCTTCCATTAGACACTAACTACCTAAACGTAAACTTAGATTATTACATTGGTAAAAACCCTGAAACAGTAGCGTGGATTCAAGTAAATGGCACCAATGTAAACTACCCCGTCGTTCAACATGAAGATAACGAATATTACCTAGAACATGATTTTTACCAAAGAAAAACTAACATTGGATGGATATTTGGTGACTATCGAGATAATTTTGATACATTCAACAACAATACTATCATTTATGGACATAATTTGATCAATCATTCAATGTTTGGTTCTATTCCTTATTTACTAAACAACAATTGGTTTAACACTCCAAATAGAGATTATATCAAATTATCCACCAAAAATACAAATACAATTTGGCAAATATTTTCTGTTTATAAAATAGAACCCACAACTGACTACCTACAATCAAAGTTTAACTCTCTTGTTACTTATCAAAACTTTTTAAAAACAATAACAGAAAGAAGTACCCAAAAATTCAATGTAGAAGTAACCAATACTGATAAAATTATTACCTTATCGACATGCGACAACATAGGAACAAAAAGAGTAGTAGTCCATGCTAAATTAATTAGCATTGAAAACAAATAAATCTATACATTTACTAGGATGCAATTGCATTCTTTTTATATTACATCCATCACTCCTAATTTATACAGATTCATATTATCTTCAACTTTCAAAAAAAAAAGAAGTATCCCATTAGAACACCTCTATAAAACATCTTAACCTAAATAATAACCGCAAACTTATATTGTAACTTTAATCTCCTTCATTAATTACTTCCTTCGATTTAATTTCCTTAATTAAATCATAAGTAATAATATTATTAGAAACCTCAATTAAATCATTCGCAATCAACGAATTATTCTGAACATACTCTTCTTCAACAGCATCCCCATTAATAGAATAAATCTCGCCATTCTGCCCATTATAATAAACCTTACTCGTAACATAAGAACCATCTGTAAAAACAACCGTATTATCCTCAAGATGATTTCCCAACACATCATGTCCCAATTGAAATTCATTCGTATCTAATCGAAATAAATTACTCAAAATTGGAAAAGCATCAATCATCCCTGTAGGAGTTTTAATCTCTAAATTATATTGTTTATTCTTTGTCCAAATAATAAAAGGAACCTTTTTATCTAATTTATACTCATACTCATTATAATCCACATATCCCTCATCATCCTCTGTCAAAACTTCATCAGTATAAGGATTATAATTATACAAAATATTATAATTTTTCTGACTAATTCTAGCATCATGATCTCCATAAATAACAACTACGGTATTATCCAAAATACCAGTTTGATCCAAATCCTCGATCAATTGACCTAAAGCTTGATCCATATAATGAACAGAACGAAAATAATTTCCTAAAGTTGTTCCTTGTAAATAATCGCGAACAACCTCTTCCCCATCAATTTCTACTGTCCAAGTTGTATCATACTCATCCAAAAGATCCAAATCACTCCAAGGAGTATGATTAGATAACGTAATTAAAGTCCCATAAAATGGTTGATTCTTATTCTGTATAATCTCTTGTATCATAGGAACTGTTTGTTTAAAAAATGATTTATCACTAATCCCGAGACCAATTGTCTCATCTATATCAAATGAACTTTTACTATAAAATTTATCATACCCCATATTTTGATGCATTGTCTGTCTATTCCAAAAATCTCCTGTATTTCCATGCATACTAAATGTATAATAACCTTTTTCCTTAAAAAATTTCTGAATCGTAGCATACTCACGATCAAAATAATTCACAAACACAGTCCCACTAGAAGATGGCATCAAAGACGTACTAAAAGTAAACTCAGCATCACTACTAGTACCAACCCCTACCTGCGAATAATAATTACTAAAATAAATTCCTTCACTAGCTAAACGATTCAAAGTAGGAGTCATTTCAACTCCATTAAAAGAGCGATTTAAGGTAAATGTCTGCAAACTCTCAGCGTGAATTACCAATACATTCATCCCTTCAAATATACCTGTATACTCATTTTCTGCACTCTCTACTGCATTATTGTTATAAAAATCCATCACTTGTTTCAATGCTTTATCGTGACCAAACAAATTATTAATTTTAGGCTCTAAACTTTGAAAAATATCATTAATTTGATAAGTATAAACTCCAAAACTAGATAATACTGACTCACGATTCCACATTTTACCAAATCGACTCCACTCCGTAGAAGTCATAAATAAACCTGTAATAAATAAGACAACAACCCCAGTTGCAAACATATTAATAAATGAAAATTTACGATCAACAGACTTAATTGTATTCTTCTCTAAACGAATTTTACGATTCTCCTTAATATAGTAAAAATAAACAAAGATTGGTTGCCACAAATATAAAAGATCCGTAATTTTCAAAACTTGTTCTACAACAGCATCTCCAACATCTACAACAAAAGTAGAAGTAGCTAATAAAGAAATAGAGGCAAAAGAATCATAATAAGTATAATAAGTTGAATGAATAACACAAATAATTGAAGTAAAAATAGATAAAAAAACTAAATACTTTCTCCTTGCCTTATCAGTCTTAAACAAAAATGTAAAAGAAGAAAAAATAAATAACATTCCTAAATCAGCAAATAATGGTTTTAAATAAGTAAAGTTTCCAACTGTCAAAATACGGAGTAACAAAGTATTAATAAGTGCTGTAATAATAAAACAAAAAAGTAAAGGTGTCTCTTTAAAAAAAGTTACATAATGTTTCTTCAAAAAACGTTGAACTTGACTAATTCGTTTTCTTAACTTTCCTTTTGACAAATCTATTTTTTTCATATACTACCTTCTCTCTTGTTGAAAATTATAACACTAGATTCACATTTTTGCAATTCTAAACAAAAAGTATCTAAGCAATAATTATATTCAAAAATGTATAAAAAACATTTCCAAAAGAAAATAACATTTATTAGTCCAAAACATCATTCATTTACAAAAAAGTATGTTATACTTATAAACAAATAAAAATTAAATCTTTTAACAAAAAAAAAGAAAGGAAGAACAATCTATGAACATAATTGGAATTATTGCTGAATATAACCCCTTACACTTAGGACATTTATACCAAATCAAACAAGTAAAAGAACAATATCCAAACTCCTTAATCATTGTAATCACTAATGGATCATTTACTCAACGAGGAGACGTATCAATCTTAAATAAATGGGATAAAACTAGAATCTGCCTAGAAAATAATATTGACTTAATTATAGAACTACCCTTTGCTTACGCAACCCAATCTGCTGATATCTTTGCCAAAGGAGCTTTAGAAATACTAAACTATCTTCAAATAGATACTCTAATATTTGGTAGCGAATCAAATAATCTAGCTAAATTAAACCAAATTGCAGAAACAGAATTACACGACGAAAACTACAACATACTAGTAAAAAACTATCTAAGTATAGGATTAAACTACCCAACCGCTATGAGTAAGGCTTTAACTGAAATACTAGGTTACACAATTTCTGAACCAAATGATCTTTTAGCTCTATCCTACATCAAAGAAATCAAAAAAAATAACTATCCCATTACCCCAATTTCTATTCAAAGAATTGGATCATACCATGATAAAACCATAACCACTCCCCTTATAAATGCTTCGCTAATTCGTACTCTTCATCAAAATAATCAAGAAATCACACCTTACATAGCACCCAATACTAATCAATATCTTTACAAAAACCTAACGGTTGAATCATATTTTACCTACCTAAAATACAAAATAATAAGTACCAAAGATTTATCCATCTATCAAACAGTTGAAGAAGGAATCGAAAATAGAATCAAAAAAGTAATCTTCACCTCTAATAATTGGAATGAACTCGTCCAAAATATTAAAACAAAACGTTATACTTATAACAAAATAAACAGAATGTTAATACACATCTTGACCTCATTCACCAAAGAAGAAGCTAAAAAATTAAAAATTGACTATATAAGACTCTTGGGATTTAATCAAAAAGGACAAATATACCTAAATAGTATCAAAAAGAATCTAACTATTCCTATCCTCACCAACTATAAAAAGAATATTTCACCCTTATTAGACCTAGAATTTAGAGCAACCTCTATCTATTACCTTCCCATTCAATCAAACCTAATAACAACAGAATACACCCAAAAACCTATTATAAAAAGAAACTAATTTATTTCACCATATTCATTTCTGAAACATCAAATTAATTTTCAGATGTCTTTACTGTTTCCATCTGATCCTTTAAAAAATTCTTCCCAATGTAAATTCTTTTAATTACAAACCTTGAACCCATTTGTGACTCCACACGTACTCCATCTTTCACTTTATCATCGTAAATAAAAGTAAATAGATAAAAGACATTTTCAGCATAAAGTTGAACTACAATTTGATTTTCTCTTTTAGAAAAAGAATATACAGAGACATTTTCAACATCAAACATGTCTCTTAGAACTTCACGCTTTTCATCTTCACATAGTTCATCAAACCACTTTTTAAAACCATCATATCCAAGCATAACATATCACCTCCAAACCATTCAAGTTTCAAGATAATATAGTACATACCTAAAGTCAATTTACACCAAAAAGAATGTAACCGAATCAGTTACATTTTTTTATCAGTCTTTACGTTTTTTTGTCAATATTAAGGTAATAAATTTCTACCAATAATAATGATAGCACTACTATCAATAGCTAAACGATATAACATATATCCCAATATAATACCAATAACAAAACACCCAATCAAAATAAGAACCATCAATGAAATAGATAAATTATCCTCATTTTGAATTTCTTTATCCAATTTCTTTTCAGCTACATCCTGTCCTAAATGTAATTTTCGAGTATGAATTTTCTTTGCTTTTTCAAAAAAATTCTCTTTACTCTGACCATCACTATCACATGTATTTTTAACACGAATCTTAGCATTTTTAAGTCGATGTGATTGATAAATATCTCCTTCAGATTTCTCTAGCGAATTATGATTAAAAATATCTTTCTTGAGTTTGCGACTTTTAATCTTTTCTACACTACCCATATTCCTTCAACTCCTCTATTTATAATTCTTATTATAACACCAAATAAAAAAAATCCAAATATATTTCTAAACATTTTACAAAATGCAATGTATAACTCCAAACTACATTTATCTTTGAGATTCTAAATAACCATCACAAATAATCTTTTAATCTGTAACTACTATTTACAAAAAATAAATTAAAAATTTTGCCATTTAATCAAAACACGATTTACATAAATGAACAAAAAACTTTTATTTATTTAATCATTGTTAATACTAATATCAATTGCTGAATTATATTAAAAAGAAAATATTACTAAAGAAAGCTAAATGTTATTAAGAAGTTAATAATCTAACCAAAATTTTATTATGAACCTATTACTAAATATTTTTTAAACTTGCCTTTAAAAAACCGAATATGGAGAAAAAAAAGATTATGAACAAATAAAACAATACTACTTAGGCTAGTTAAATTATCATGATTTTAATCCACCATAGCGATTTTTTACTCATTTTATTCCTTCTTTCTAGACTTCCTCTAACACTTTTACATTGTTTCCAACAAACACCACAATGAATCTTTTTAAATTGTTTTTATCAAATCTTTCATCTTCACTATATTTTAATAGTTGAACTTTTGCTTCTTTTACTTTTTCCTCTAAAAGATGTTTTTTAT
>CAYOCA010000060.1:0-7691 GCA_964402345.1 uncultured Muribaculaceae bacterium
CTATCTTTTATCCCTCTAATTATATTATTAGAGATAAATTTTCAAATTACTTCTCATTTTAGAAAAAAAGTTAAAAAAAATTAAAAATATGAACAAAAGTTTTTAATATAAAAGAAAAAATTACAAGTATTTAGTAATATCAAAAAATTATAAAACTATTAAATTAAAAATTAAAATAAGACTTTTATGAAACCAACAGTAATAAGTTCTTAGTTGATGATTTTATCCTGAAAAGGTTTGAAATTTTATTTACATGAATAGTATTTTATTATATAATTGTAAATGGAAGAAAGTAGGTTACATGATAGAAAAATAGCATTCTACAATGAATTTGTTTTAGGAGAAGAAAGATGAAGAAAAAATTTTTGGTTATCATTGGATTAGTTGTTGTTTTGTTATATTTTGGTTATAAAGGATATTATTATTTAATTTATAGACCAGAAACTTTTTTTGATAAAGATTATAATCAATTTATGGATTCCTTTGTAATTCATGATGACATAAATATTTTAAAGAAAGATATTGAAGATAATGATTATTTAATTTTTAGAAATATTAAAATAAGAAATGATTTTAAAAATTATAATGTAAAATATGAATCTATAGATAATAAAACTTATGAATTAAGTGATACAAGTGGTAATTTCACAGCAATATTTAAAATTGGTATTGAAGAAAGTGAAATTGATGATTTCTTAAATGAAGGAATGTTTGATAAAGAAGATAAGAAAAAATTTTTGCAAAAATATAATATTACAAATGATGAAGAATTATTTGATTTTGTTATAGAAAAACATAATACTAAAAGTACTATATTCACAAGTGTTAATAAAATGAAAGAAAACTCTATGATACAATATCTAACTTTTGTATCTTTAAGTAATCCTACTTACATTACTAAAATTAATGGTGATTATACAGGATACATAATTGGAAATGAAAAAATTACTTCTACTAGTTCTAAATATAAAAATATTAATACTGTTAGATTGTTTAAAGATAATAAAGTATATTCTTTTGGCTTTTGGATTAGTGAAAATTTTACAGAAGAATATATAAAAGATATAATTGAGACAATAGCTATAGAAGATAAAGATATTAACACATTTACAAAAACCTGGCAGTTAGTAGCTAAAAAGCAAAAGGAAGGTAGTAATAAAACATATATTACCTTAAAGCAATTTCAATGTATAGAAGAAGTTACAGTTGAAGTATATAATTCTTTTGTTGAAGATAAAGAAATTAATAAATATTATGAATTTACTTTTCAAAACGGAAGCGATAATATAGAAGATAATATAGAATCTATTTTTGAAAATGCTAGTCTAGTATCAGTAAATGAAACAGATAAAGTTGGGTTAGATCAAGTACAAGATTCAGTAAAATAATTACCTGACTTAAATAACCGTTTAATTTAGTATAATCAAAGTAGAGGAAGTGTATGAAATGGCTAATTCTATATATGAAATTATTAAAACTATTGATAAAAATGATAATCAATATATGAAGAGTGATATTAAATTTTTAAATGAATTTTTAAAAAAATGTCAATTTTCTTCAAAAGATATTATTGAAATAATTAATGAAAGTAGTTTATTAAATATTTTATTACAAGTAGAAAAAGAAATTTATGCCGAAAAAATTAATATACAGTTTAAAAGTCATGGATCAAGACATATTATTGACGTGCTTTTATTTTCATTTTTAATTGGAAATGAATTATTAGAGAAAAATGAATTATATTTATTATTATTATCGGCTAAATATCATGATATTGGTAGGGTTAATGATGGAAAAGAAGAACATGCGAAAGCAAGTTCAGAAATTGCCTTTAAACAATTAGATGGTTTTATTTCCAAGCGAGATTTAGCAATGATAATGACTGCTATCGAATTCCATGAAGTATCAAGAAGAATAAAGAACATAGATAGTATTTTTTATGAGATAGCTAAAAAAAATAATGTTATAGAAGAAGATAGGAGTAGGGCAAGAATCATATCAGAAATACTTAAAGATGCAGATGCCCTTGATAGAACGAGATTTATGAATAGGCAAAGATTAAATCATGAATATTTATTTTTTGACTATTCAAAAAGATATATAAAATTTTCAGCAGAATTGCAGGAAAAATATGCTCTTAATGATTTAATGAGTTATCATATTAACTATAATTTACTGGCATATTATACTCCACAGGAATTACTTAAAATAATAAGAAAAAATGAAACAAAAGAAAAAATTTCAACTAGTAATAAGATTATGAGTTAATTTAAAAATTAACATTTATACATATCTACTCTAGTTGGAAGTTTTTTTGCTGATTTTGCTGTTGTGGGTTCTAATAATTCTTTGGGGTGAATTTTCAATGCTTTTGCAATTGTATCAATCGTGTTAGATGTTATGTTAGCATTTCCAGATTCTATTGTGCTTAAATAGGCAACTTTACAGTTAATTTTATCAGCTAATTTCTCTTGAGTCATTCTATTTTGATATCTATACCATTTGGTATTTAATCCAACTAAATTACTTGTAGTCATTATTTATCAACTCCAATTCTTGTTTATATATAAATTATAAAGTTTTAAGTTAATAAAATTAATACCATTAAAACTTATCAATATTTATCTTAATAAAATATATCTTAAATATTTTTGACTAAAATATGCTTTTATGTGTTATAATGTTTATAGAAATAATAAGGGTGATATTGATGAAAATATATTTATACTTAAAAACAAAAATTTTAACATTTTCTATTCCCAAAAAAATATCTGGTAGTTTTAGTTTTGATGAAAATCCCGATGAAGAATCTAAATTGATTAATATAGAAGCAAGAAATAACAAATGGGTTTTATATTCAACAACTGATTCTGGTGTAATAGTGAATGGTAGTGTTTCAAATTCAGTACCTATCATTGCTGATAACTTTTATACGTTAAGTAGAAATCAAGTTGATTATCTCATTTATATTAGTGAATTATTTGATGACAGTTTTAATTGCTATTCTTTTGATAAAAATTTGAACTTAACAATTGGAAAAGATAATTCATGTAACATAAATTACAATTGTCAATATCTTGATGATTTATGTTGTAACATTACAGTAATAGATGATCATTTAGTAGTAGAAAGAAAAAGTAATTATTTAATTTATGTAAATGGTGTTACCATTAATTCTGAAAAATTTTACTTAAATTTTGGGGATCAAATTAATATTTATGGATTAAAAATAATGTTTTTAAATGGGATGATTTTAATAAATAACCCACAAAATAGTGTTATTTTAAATGTTCAATCTGCTAATATTGTACCTAAAACAATTGTTAATGATGGAGAACCACAAGATCTTAATATAAAAGACATTGATTTATATAATAAAGAAGATTACTTTTCGAAAGCACCAAGAATTAGGAGAATTATTCAAACAAAAATGATTGATTTAAGTCCACCTCCAAAACAAGCTGGTGAAGAGAAGATGCCTCTTATTTTAACAATTGGACCCATGTTAACGATGGGTGTTGTTTCATTAGTAATGTTAATCAATACTATTAGTAAAATTGCATCTGGTTCTACGACCATGCAACAATCATGGCCACAATTAGTGTCTGCTGGTGCAATGTTAACATCAATGCTATTATGGCCAACTTTGACTAAAATATTTAATAAAAAAATAAAGGAAGAAAGTCAAAAAGAATTAATAGAAAAATATACCCATTATTTAAACGAAAAAAGAAATGAATTAACTATGGAATCAAAATTACAAAAGGATATTTTAATAGAAAATTTAATTCCTGTAGAACAATGTCTTTCTATTATTGATACAGCAAAGATAAATTTTTGGGATAAAAGAATAGAACAAAATGATTTTTTAGAGGTAAGGATAGGACAAGGTGATGAGTTATTAGATGCTAAAGTAAATTATCCAGAAGAAGGTTTTACCGTTGATGAAGATGAGCTTCGAAAACAAGCTGATAAGATGGTTGAAGATTTTAGATATATTAAAGACGTTCCAATAGGTTATTCTTTATATAAGAACAAAATTACTGGTCTAATGGGAATAAATTATAAATGTTATGGTCTCGTTAATAATATTATATTACAGTTAGTTACTTTTTATAGTTATGAAGATATTAAATTAGTAATATTTACCAATGATAAAAATGAACATAGATGGGATTATATAAGATACTTAAATCATTCATTTTCAAACGATAAAAGTATTAGATTTTTTTCAACGAATATTGAAAGTGCAAAAAGAATAGGCGATTTTCTTAATAATGAGATTCAAAACAGGATGCAGTTAGTCGCTGATGGTACATGTTTGTTTCAACCATATTATATTGTATTTTCTGATGATTATGAAATGATTAAAAGTCATAATTTTATTAAAAATATAACCGAAGTAGATACTAATTTAGGCTTTAGTCTTATTATATTAGAAGATTCTTTAAGTAGATTACCTAGTAAATGTAATAATTTTATCACAATGGGTGAAAACACTTCTGGTGTACTTAAAAATTCTTTTGAAAAGCAGGAGCAAATTCAATTCAAAGATGAAATTAATTATAGTATTAATATGATGCAAATAGCAAAAAAATTATCAAATATCCCCATTGCATTTCAAGAAGGAAATAAGCAATTACCTGATGCAATTACCTTTTTAGAAATGGAACGTGTAGGAAAAGTTGAACAACTGAATATTTTAAATCGTTGGGATTCTAATGATTCAACAACTAGTTTAAAAGCTGAAGTTGGTGTAGACGAAGAAGGAAATTTAATGTATTTAGATTTACACGAGAAATATCATGGACCTCATGGTTTAATAGCGGGAATGACTGGTTCGGGCAAGTCAGAATTTATTATTACTTACATTTTATCTATGGCAATTAATTACAGTCCTGATGATGTTGCTTTTATATTAATTGATTATAAAGGTGGAGGTTTAGCTTTTGCCTTTGAAAATAAAACAACTGGTGTATCACTTCCACATTTAGCAGGTACGATTACAAATCTTGATAAAGCAGAAATGGATAGAACATTAGTTAGTATTGATAGTGAAATAAAAAGAAGGCAAAAGATATTTAATGATGCAAGAGATCAGTTAGGAGAAAGTACTATTGATATTTATAAATATCAAAGATATTTCAAGGAAGGTAAATTAAATGAACCTGTACCACATTTGTTTATTATTTGTGATGAATTTGCAGAATTAAAATCACAACAACCTGATTTTATGGATAATTTAATAAGTGTAGCTCGTATTGGTAGAAGTTTAGGAGTTCATTTAATTTTAGCAACGCAAAAACCAAGTGGAGTAGTAAATGATCAAATATGGTCGAATACTAAATTTAGAGTATGTTTAAAAGTTCAAGATGCTTCTGATAGTAAAGAAATGTTAAAAAGACCAGATGCTGCTAGTTTAAAACAAACTGGAAGATTTTATTTACAAGTAGGATATGATGAATATTTTGCGAAAGGTCAATCGGGCTGGTGTGGTGCAAAATATTATCCATCTGAAAAAATTATTAAGCAAGTGGATAAAAGTATTAATTTTATCGATGATACTGGTAGTTTCATTAAAAGTATTCAAGCTGGAAATAATATTAAAATAGAATCCCAGGGTGAACAGTTAGCAGCGATTATGAAAAATATAATTGAAGTAGCTAATATCACGAATAAAAAGACAAAAAGATTATGGTTAAATAATATTGAACCTATTATATTAGTTGATAACTTAATTAAAAAATATAATTTATCTACAAAAAAATATGATGTAAAAGCAATATTAGGTGAGTATGATGCTCCTGAGAAGCAGGAACAAGGTATATTAGAGTATTCTTATAAAGATGATGGAAATACATTAATATTTGGTAATGATGAAATAGAAAGGGAAGGACTTATTAGTTCAATCATTTATTCAACTTGTATTAGACATGGAACGGACGAGGTAAATATTTATATCATTGATTATGGCTCAGAAACACTTAGAATGTTTGATGGTTTTCCTCAAATAGGTGGAATGGCGTTTATTGGAGAAGATGAAAAATTGAAGAATTTGTTTAAGTTGATTATAAATGAAATTAAACAAAGAAAGCAATTATTAATTCCTTATGGTGGTTCATTAGAAAATTACAATAATAGAAATGAAGAAAAATTACCATATATATTGTTTATTTTAAATAATTATGAGGCAATTTTGGAAATTTATAATGATATTTATGAGGATATATCTTCCATAGGTAGAGATTGTGAAAGATATGGAGTAAATATGATGCTTACATGTAATATGCCTTCTACTATAGGAAGAAGAGTGGGACAATGTTTTGAAAATAGATATATCTTACATTTAACAGATCCGTCTGATTATTATGGTGTATTTAATATGAAATGCAGGATAAAACCACGAAATATCATAGGAAGAGGTTTAACTTTAAATGATGGAATACATGAATTTCAAACAGCGTCTATTGTAGATGAAGAACATAATGTTACGGAGTATGTTGAAATGGTTAGTAACAAATTGAAAGAAGTATTTAAAACGAAGGCTAAACCTATTCCATCATTACCTGATAAAGTTACTATGGAGGATATATTAAAAGGTAATCCTACTTTAGATAAGGTTCCGATAGGAATTTCAAAAAATTCCTTAAAAGTTGTTAAGTATGATTTTACTGCTTATACAGCAACTACAATTACTTCTAATAAGTTAATGAATATAAATTCTTTTATGGATTCCTTATTAGAAATTTTAGAAAGAATTAATAATGTAACGGTATTTTTTGTTGATTTATCACAATTATTACCAAGTGCTAAAGAAAAACCACGAATTAAATATTTTGATTCTAATTTTGATTCTTTGATAAAACAAATGTTGGATTTTGAAAAAAATTCTAATATAAATAAAGAATATAAAATATTGTATATTTTTTATGGATTAGAAAAACTAAAGTCTAAGGTAGAGGATATTAAACAAGTTGAAGAACTATTTATGAATATTAAAAAGCAGGAAAATAGTAAGATAATATTCTGTGATAGTACTAAAAATTTGAAAGCACTTGATTTAGACTCTTGGTATTCTAAGGTAAAGAATAATACTGATGGAATATGGATTGGTAAAGGGTTTGGTGAGCAACAAAACTTTAGAGTATCTAAGATTACGAAGGAAATGACGGCATCTTATCCTAATAATTTTGGCTTTTGTTTAAAAGAAAGTAATGCTGAACTTATCAAAGTAATAGAATTTAATGATTTGTTAGGTTTAGAGGAGGAAGATGATGAAGAATAAAGTACTGATAAAGTTAATTGTTCCTGAAATAGATTTTTCTTTTGATTTATTTGTCCCTACAAATGAAATTTTATGGAAAGTAAAGAAAATGATTGTTAAATCCATTAATGATTTAACAGGAGAATCACTAGATTTAACTAAGAAATATGTGTTGATTAATAAAATATCTAGTCAAATATATTCTGAAAATACAACTATTTATAATTCTGATATAAGAAACGCTAGTGAATTGATATTGCTACAAGAAAAGAAGTAGATCGTAATTAATCTAATTATCTATTTTAAGATATAACTTATTAAGATATAACTTAAAATAATTGTTAAGTCATAGTTAAATTAGTGGAAATGTTTATTTTGATATGCTAAACTAAATTTAACTACAATATAAGAGAGTTTTGTAGTAATA
>CAYOCA010000061.1:0-7670 GCA_964402345.1 uncultured Muribaculaceae bacterium
AAAAAAATACACCTATTCATAAGATGTATCTATCATTTTAAATATTTTGATTTTGTTTCATAAACTCTAATCTTAATTTATCCGCTATCGTTACAATAAATTCCGAATTAGTAGGCTTAGCTTTATCAATATCGACACTATGTCCAAATATTTCTTCCATCAAGTCCCAATTACCACGATTCCAACTTACTTCAATTGCATGACGAATCGCTCTTTCTACCCGCGAAACAGTAGTATTATATTTACTTGCAACATCAGGATATAATTCTTTTGTAATTCCTCCAATAATCTCTGGATTATTATAAATCATCATAATACCATCTCTTATATATTGATATCCCTTAATATGAGAAGGCATTCCTAACTCATGTAACATTCTAGTAATTGATATTTCTAAATTATTATGAAACAAATTTATAGATTTTTTATCTACCTGTTTAAAAACTTCTAAAATTCTCTTTTCTAAATCATCTAATTCAAAAGGTTTTAAAATATAGTAATTCACACCAAATTCACTAACACTTCTAATTACATCAGGACTGTTATAAGAAGTTTCCACAATAATATTTTTAGTAATATTCTTTTCTTTTAACTCTTCTAACACAGCGATACCATCTTTTCTAGGCATGATTAAATCCAATAAAACAATATCATAATTATTGCCATTTTTCTCAATTTCATTCATACCTTCACTACCATCATAAACACACTTCGTCACCTCAATTTTTTGATTATTTTTAAAATACTCCTTGACCATTTCGGTTAAATTCACATTATCATCAATCATTAAAACTTTAATTTTTTCCATTTCATTTCCTCTTTCTATTCTTTTCTTTTTTAGTATACTTCATCGACTTGTCATATTTTGTCGAACAAAGATAAAAGAAGTAATTTTTTTTATACTTCTTTCATCCTACTAATAAACTTCCTAATAATTGACTACCATTCTTTTAACTTCCATTACTTCTTTTGTATTTTATTTGTGACTACTGTTTCATTGTACCACCAAAAAACTAATCTAATCAATACTTTTAATCACTTTTTCTATTTTTTCTATTTTTGCCGATAACTTTCCAATAAGAATACCATTTAACTTTTTAATATTTACTACTTCATTAATATTCTTTTGATTAATTCCACCTCCATAAATAATGTTAGGTACACTATGATACTTATCTTGTAGATAGTGATAAATTAATTCTATTTTCTCTTTTATTTCTGTAGAGGTTTCTTTTACTTTTAATGGTTCATAAGCAAAAATAATAAAATCAATATTTTCAATATCAGTAAGTAATTCCTCTAAAGAATCTAAAATATCTTGAGCAATTCCTGTTTCCCCAAAACAAAGAATAGGTATAATATTTGCATCTAAACAAGCATTTAATTTCTTTCTAATTTCTTCATTTGTTTCATGAAAATATTTCTTTCTTTCATAATGACCTATTAAAGAATATTCTATACCTAAAGATTTTAGTTGCAATGTAGATACTTCTCCAGTATAGTTTCCATCTAAAGAATCTGATACATTTTGAGATCCTACTCCCCAATTACAATGATTAATAAAACTTTCTAAATAAATATTTGTAGGACATACAACAATATTATTAGAAGTTTCTATTTTATTTATACGTTCTATATAAGGATATACTTCATCATATTCTAAATTCATTTTATGGTTTAAAATGATTAATTTCTTCATCTTTTTCTTCCTCCTTCTTATTTTTAAATATAGCCTGTACTTTATTCATTAGTGGTATTTTATGAGATGGATGATTTTTTAATGCTATGCGATAAACATCTAAAATTTGTTCAGCAAAGTATTTAGAAGAATGCGTTTCCGCTGAAATTCTAGCTTGTCTACCAAGTCGATTTAATAATTCTCTGTCTTGATAAAGATTAATAATACACTTTTTGTATTCCCGTCTATTTTTAAAGACTAATCCATTTAAGTTATGAATGACTGTTCCCGTAAAACTCTCATCATCAATAACCACAACTGGTAAAGAAGCTGCCATTGCTTCAATTACAGTAAGACCTTGTGTTTCGGTGTGAGACGCTGTGGTAAATACATCGGCAATTAAATAATAAGTAACCACTTCTTCCCAAGGAACTTTTCCCGTAAAAATAACATTTTCTTCTAAATGATTTCTTGTAGTAAAATTTTTATAAGTTGCTAAATCCGGACCATCTCCTACAATGAGAAGTTTCATCTTTTTAGATACATTAACTAAAGATTTCATAGAACTTAATAATAAATCAATATTTTTTTCACTGCCAATTCTTCCAACAAATAGAATAACAAAATCATCTGTAGCAAGGCCTAATTCTTTTCTTTTTGCATTTCTATTTATGCCTCGATTATTTTCTCTATAAAATTTTTCTACATCAATTCCTGTTGGAACAATATACACATTTCGATCAACCTTGTATTTTTGCTTAAAAAGTTCATAAGCTTTTTTAGTTGGTACAACTAGTTCAGATATTGTTTTATCACAGTAAAAAACAGTTAAGTATTCCACGATTTTTTTACTAGAGCGATTAAAATAACCATGAGTAATATAATGAACATAATCTTCATACATCGTATGATAGGTATGAACAATTGGAATATGATATTGTTTAGCTAAAATACGTGCAAATGTACCAATACCAAATTCTGTCTGAGAATGAATAATATCTAAATCCCAGCCTCTAATAATTTTAATAGCTTTTAAAGGATAGATTCCTGTTAATCTAGAGTCATATATTCCTGTAGGAACACCTGGTATTTTTAAAACTTTTTTATTTTTATCATAATCATAAGAAAAATTTTCAAGATTCGCGGTAACAATATAAACAGTATGTCCCAATTTTTCAAGACTCTTTTTTAGCATATCGACACTAGTAACTAATCCACTAATATAAGGTAGATATGTATCAGTAAATATTCCTATTCGCATGTTTTTTCCTTCTTTCTGTACATTGCTAAAACGATTGCTCCCAAAATCATTGCTAAATAATAACTAATGAAACGCCATACTAACATCATTGCACTTAAAACCCCACCTTTAATAAAATATCCAAAAAAGAAAATAAAACCATATTCTACTCCTCCTGTACCACCAGGAATTGGAACAAAAGAACCAATAATCATAACATAAGCAGTCGCGACAATACAGGTAAGTAAATTAATTTCTACATTAAGTCCCCTCGAAATGGCATAAGGTATACTATACATGAAGATTAATCCTAAAATATTTGCCAAAACAGATTCTAGAACAACTAATTTATTCTTCTTTAATTCTAAAGCATTTTTATGAAAACTAGTTAAATATTCTGAAAATTTAGTCTGAATTTGTTTTTCATTTTTAATCAGTTTCATTTTGGCTAAAAAGTGAATACATTTTTGTGAAACAAAATGATTAATCTTTTTTCCAAAACTTAATAAAAATGTAACTACTAAAACAAGAAAATTAATGATAAAACCTAAAATTACAAGTTTTTTGATAAGATGATCATTAGAAAATAAATGAAAGTAATAATTATAAATTAAAGCAAATACCCCAACTAATACAAGAGAAATTTGATAAACAATAAAATTTTGTAAGGTAATATTAGTTGCTTTAGTAATAGGAATACCTTCATTATGTAAGTAATAAACTTCCATCGGTTGTCCCCCACCAGCAAAAGGAGTAACTCCATGAAAAAATAAAATAATAAAATTAATTTGTAAACATCTTAAATAAGATACCTGTTCTTGATTGGACTTGATTATTAAATAATGTCCCAAACTCGCGAGTACTCTATAGAAACATAAAATTAAAATTGCCATCAATGCCCAACCATGATTCATAGTAACAATAGCTTGTAAAATCTCTTCATAATTATCACGTAGAGAAAAATAAAGTACCAACAAAAGAACAATTAAAATAATTAAAATATTAATAATAAACTTAAATTTTTTCTTTTTCATCAATCACACTAATACCTGGAAGATCTTTTCCTTCTAAATATTCTAGTGTTGCACCCCCTCCAGTAGAAATATGATAAAATTTTAGAGGATCTGATAATTGATTAACAGATGCTGCGGAGTCTCCACCACCTACTAAAGTTTTAATCTGCTTTTTAACGATAAAATCATAAATTGCTTTTGTCCCATGACTATATTCTGGATATTCAAAACATCCCATTGGTCCATTAATAATTACTCTTTTAGCATTCACTAAGAAATGAGAGAATAAAGTAATTGTTTCTGGACCAATATCAAATCCTCTATCTTTTTCTGTTAATTCTTCTGTTTTCTTTATTTGATGAGATTTACTTTCTAATGAAGTTGAAACGACATGATCAATTGGTAATATGATTTTTTCAGAATACTGTTTCAATATTTTTTGACAAAATGCTATACTTTCTACATCAACAATAGAAGAACCAATATTTTGTCCAGTTGCTTGTAAGAAAGTATAGGCCATTCCTCCTCCGATTAAAAGTTTATCACATTTAGTAATTAAATTTTCAATAACCTTAATTTTATCATGAACTTTAGCACCTCCCATCATCACAACAAAGGGATGAGTATTATCTTTTATTATATTATCTAATTTGTTTATTTCTTCTTCAACTAAAAACCCAACACCACTAGGCAATTTATTAGCAATTCCCACATTAGAAGCATGAGCTCTATGACAAGTACCATAGGCATCATTAATAAATATTTCTCCTAAGGAAGCCCAATACATCGATAATTCTTCATTACAACTACTTTCTTTTTTTCCATCTAAATCTTCATATCTAGTATTTTGGATGAGTAAAACTTCTCCAGAAGTTAGATTATCTATCATTTGTTCTAACTTTTCTCCTCTAGTTTTATCTGAAAAATATACTTTTTGTCCTAATAATTCACTAAGACGTAGACTAACTGGGTAAAGACCATTTTTCTTTAGATCAGATAATTCTTTTATTTTCCCTAAATGGGATAAAAGAATTATCTTTGCTCCCTTGGATATGGCATACTTAATTGTTGGTAGACTAGCGATGATTCTAGTATCATCGGTAATTTTTCCATCTTTCATTGGTACATTAAAATCTACGCGAATGATTAATCGCTTATTACTTATATCATAATCTTTAATAGTTTTTTTCATGTCTCTTTTTCTCCTTAATTTTCTTCTCATTCATTATACAATAGATAAAAAGAAAAGAAAATAGTTTTGAAACAATTTTCTTTTCTTTGATTTTATTACTATTAAATAAAGAAACAAGGAAATTAATTCATTTTTTCTCATAAGAATCTATAATTTGATCTAAAAAAAGATTAATCGTATCATAGGAGTCATCATAATTATCAATTATTTTCTTTAACTTAATAATTAACTTTTCATTTCTCTTAAATTTTAAATAAGATGTTACAGAAGATTGTAAATAAGTTTCATAAACATTATTATCATATAAAGAATTAAGTAACTCATTTTCTTTACTAACAACGACAAATGATAAAGATAAATTTTTAAACTTATTTAGAAACCTTATCATATGATACACTGCTAAAACAAACACTTTCATTTTTATAATTAAAATGAAATAAATACCATAAAACTTTAGCATCATCTAAATATGATTTATAAGAAGAAGAATCCTTAATAACAACTAAACTATTAGTATACTTTTCTTTATATAATTTATATAAGCCATTACATGTCAAACTAAAATCCCTCTTTTCTATAACTTTAATTATTTTAAAATAGCCATAGTAACTAGCAAGTGATCGATGATAAAAAACAGGATCATGCAATTTATATTTTTTTAAATTATTTTTTATTCTAAAAAAAGATTTTTTAGAATAACGAATACACAATTTATTATTTTCTAATATGTATTTATATCCCAAAAACTCAAAACCTTTACTTGCCCTATATATATTACTTTTTTTATTTATTTTTAGATTTAACTGTTCTATTTTTTGATTAATTAATTTCCAATATTTCTTTAATTTTTCTTTATCAGAATCTAATATTAAAAAAAACGTCCATATATCGGACATAATATTTACAATGTAATATTTCTTAAATGTAATGATCAACATCATTTAAGTAATAAATAGCAAAAAATTGACTGGACATCGCCCCAATACTTAAACCTTTATTTTCTAAATAAAGAGGAATATCTACTCCATATTTTTCATTATAATATTTTACCATTTTATTAACATAATCCTGATTAGTTTCTTGTAAAATAATTTTTATTAATTTTTGAACATCTTGATCTAAAATTCTTTTATTAATCATCTCAATTAATAATTGATGATCGATTGTATAAAAATATTTACTGATATCAATCTTTAAACAATAAATTTCTGTAACATTTTCATTAATTAATATCTGATTAAAATATTTTTTTACCAATTTCATCGCATAGCTACCACCTTTATTTTTTCTAGTAGCTACATTACTATCAACTAAGGAATTTTCTAAATAAGGAATTAAATAATAATTCGCGATGAAATGATTGACAATTTTATCGCGAATTGATTGACTCATCACTAATCTTGGTTTAGGTTCAAAAATCATAAAAATTCTGTATTTTCCAGGTACATAAGTTTTGTTTTTTAATTCACAATAAATATGATAAATATTGGTGTTCAAATTAATTGAAAAATAAAATACTTCTCTTTTATTTTTACATGTTTTTCTAATAATATTCCACATTTGATAAAGATGTTCAATTGTAATAGCATCATCATATATTTTCTTGTTTTTTCTTATTTTCTTCATTAAACTTCCAACCATAGATTATATTTTTAACATTATTTAACATAGAAACAGCAACTTTGATATGATGTTTATTCATTGTACCATACTCTTCTAATTGACTTAACATCATATCTAACATTGAAATTGTTACTTGTAATTCAACTAAATACTTCATCCGAACGTTACCCTTATTGTAAGTTGCGTAAAACATATACTTTGGTAAAAGATAAAGTTCATCTGTAAAATGAATGCGAATATCACAATGAATCTTAGGAATATTTATTAAAATATATTTTCTAGAATAATTCGTAAAAATAACTATTTTATTATATAAACTATAAGCATTATTATTTTTATCAGCCATAATTCCTCCCTATAATTATTATGTAGTTAAAACTATCCTAACGTTCAAAATAAACTTTTACTAGCTAGAAATAGTTTATCTACATTATTTTTTGGATTACTCCATGGAATCGTATCTGTTTCACTTAAAAAGTGGATTTAGTTATCTCTACCATAGCTTGAAAATAAGTTATGAGATAACCATGTAAAAAAACACTTCAATGTAAATGAGGGCCGAACGCCGTTTGAATTATTCACATTGTTGTTGTTCAGAAAGCCCCTTAAGTTGACGTTGAATGAGTTCGCATTGTTGTTGTTGAAGTTATACGGCGCGAGGGCCACCCCAACAGGGGCGGGACACAAGAACA
The DNA here is from genome assembly GCA_964402345.1 of uncultured Muribaculaceae bacterium. Classification (GTDB taxonomy): domain Bacteria; phylum Bacillota_I; class Bacilli_A; order RF39; family UBA660; genus RUG11198. The sequence continues at coordinate 7,439 of CAYOCA010000061.1, forward strand.
CCCGGCAATTTTAACGATACAATCCTAAGTTAAACTATATCTAAACTATTTACATAGGTTAACCCTATTTTATCGACCAACTGTCTTTCTCATAAGAAAGACAGTTGGTCTTACTCTATTGATAATTTTTTCTCTTAATTTTTTTTGAAACCCCAGATACTTTTTCTTTTCCCCACGAAAAGGTTTTCGTGGGGATTTATTCAGTCAAGAGTATGGGATTATTTACACTTCT
>CAYOCA010000062.1:0-7533 GCA_964402345.1 uncultured Muribaculaceae bacterium
AGACATTCCAAGCATAGCAGCGCATTCTTTTTGTGATTCAATAAATTGTTTTTCTTTCATCATAAAAATTTCTCCATTTTACACTAAAAAAACCCTTGAATTTCAAGGGTAATTAACCTTATGGTGTCCCCAAGGTGATTCGAACACCTGACCGATCGCTTAGAAGGCGATTGCTCTATCCAGCTGAGCTATGGAGACATTTCTCAAACAGGATAGATAAATTATACCTCAACTTTCTTGATTATTCAATAGTTTTTACTGAATTTTTATAAATTTCCTCATTGTTTACTAAAAAAATTACTGTCTCCACATCGTAGTTATCTTCAATAGAAAGACTTATTGTATAAATTACTTCTTCTAAAATTTGATTACTTGTTTCATCATTTAAAATGGAGTCATTAAAATTTAAACTTAAAGTAGTATCATCTAGCTTATAATCAATTAAAGAAACATTAGAATTTAAAAAACTCATTAAATTTGTCTCGTAAATAGGAGATGTCGCTAACTCATCAATAATTACTTTAATCTTATCTTGATTTTTATTATTAATATATTTTGTAACAGGAACATAATATTCGTTATCATTAAATTTACCAACATAATACACAGTATAAGAATCAATATCTTGCGTTGTAACCAAATCATAACTCTTATTAATTCCATAACTTTTATCTAAAGAAGTAGGTAAATTTTTTCCACTATTAGGTAATTTTGTTAAATTTTCACCTTCTACTTGAATAATTACCTTATCGATTCCCTCAATACTTGTCAAAGTATAAATAATTGATTCGATCATTTTATCTTCATATTTTTCATTAATATCTAATAATTCTTTTGAAAAATTAATCGTTAAAACACTGTTTTCTAACGATAAATCTAATATTTCTGTTCCACTTGGAACAATAGGACGAAACCCATTAGGAATAATATTATTCTTAGCCCCATCAATAGTTAATCCATTCATTACATCTCTAACTACATCTAAAGTATCACAATCACATCCCTTAATAGTGGTTCTGGCAACATAATCATTAGAATCCATTAGATAAATCACTTCTATAGCATTCGTATAAACGTATTCGATATCTTGACTGCTCAATGTATAATCTGTTTTTTGAGAGTCAGGCATAAGACAAATAAGACCCAAAGCAAATAGCGCTAATGTCGCTACCATAATCTTTCGAATAGACATTTTCTTTAACATACTTTTCACCTATTAAAATATATTCATCATTTATATCTAATAGAACAAAGAGGCATAAAGAAACATTTTTCCATATCAAAAAAAAGTCAACCAAGTGACTTTTTTATAAAGTAATATTTCCTAATCTAATTAATTCAACAACAGCTTGAGCACGTCCTTTTACTCCTAGTTTTTGCATAGCATTAGAAATATGATTGCGAACTGTCTTTTCACTAATATTTAATTCTAATGCAATCTCTTTTGTCGTTTTATTTTTAACTAGCAATGAAAATACTTCTTCTTCCCTTTTTGTTAAAATTTTCTTATTCATACATTCCTCACTTCCCAAAGGGTGGATTTCAATTCAATAATATTGTATGAAAAAGTTCTAATTATGTGAGGAATTATAAATATTAAGACTCAAATTGAACAGAAATATACATTTTTTCATCAAATTGTTCCTGGACTAATCGCATAATATTATTCGCTAGTGTCTTAGAATTTTCACATTGATCTACCACTACTTTTACAGAAGTATCTTCTATTTTAGCAAATGCTAAACAATTATACTCACTGTTTATTTTTTTCTCCAAAGACTCCTCTATTCCACTGTTTGTATTAATTGTTTTAATCTGTTCATAGACACTATTCTTCTCTTCAGTGCTCGTTGTAGAATCTGTCAATTTCTCTTGTAATTCATTTAAAGTATCACTAGTTTTTGAATTATCCTCTACTTTTAAAGCAGTAATTGCATCACTTTCTGTGATATCGACTTTAACATCTGTTACATCAGTTGTAGACGTACCAGTTGTCGTAGCCGCTAATAAATCTGATGGCATTGTTACATAATAAATACTCAAGACTAACACCAAACTAAATAAAGTTAAAAACCACAAATTTTTCTTATTCATCATATATTTCCTCTTTTCTAGTAAAATATATGATGCAAAGTATTAGTTAATTCCTAATAATTTTTCTGCTTCTGTTTTACCTAATGCATCTAGTACCCAATTTTCATTACTATTCTTTGTTACATTAAAATCAATTGTATAAGTTATTTTATCTGTTACTTTTTCTAATTCATCTAATACTTTTTTATGATACTCTTCACTAGAGTAACTTCCATAATCATATTTTTCTAATACCCTTTTATAATTTAATACTTCTATCTCAGTTGTAACAGTAGCGACATCTCCATCTATTTTTTCTTCTTTAATTTCATAAGTTAAATTTTGATATTGTTTTTTGATTAATTTCTCATATCTTGTTTGTAATTCTTGACTAATATCATCTTCACTAGATAAATTTAGATAAGAAGTAGATACATCTTTATCCAACATCTGATATTTACCTAATAATTCTTCTACTTTAGAAGTAGGATTATTACTTAATTCACATCCAGTTACAAAAAATATCATCATACATATTATCACTATTATTTTCTTTTTCATTTTATCTATCACCAATTATAATATGTATAAAATTAAAAATAATATGTATAAATAAAAAAGAAGTTATTCTGTTTCTTTAGAATTTTCTTCCTTTTTCTCTTTCACATAATCTTCCTTGATATAATCTTCTTTTACAGTTTTTTCAATCTCTTTATCAACTTCTTCTGTATATTCAGAATCATCGATAATATCCCATGGTTCTTCCTCTTCTTCTATTGCCACTTTGATTTTTGTATCACCCACTACTTCAATACCTAATTCTTTTTCAATGTCGATAGAAATTGATTTCCCATTTTCTTTAGCATTAATACAACTAGGCTGTTTTAAACTTCTCACAACAATATCCTTAGTAGAAGAATCAGTTGTTTCTCGTTGTCTTACTGTAACAGATTCACTATAAACAATTTTTTTAGTAATGACAGTGGTTTTGGTATCATTATCATAAGAATACCAAATATTGACATCAAAACTACCATCAATAACAATTTTACCTCCTACATCAGTTCCTTTAAATTTGTGATTGATTACCCAACATCCTAGTACTGTTGTAGGAATATTCTCTGTTTCAATCGTGTAAGTATTTTTATAGTACTTTTTACCTTTACCGATCACTGCTTTTGTAACTATTTCTTTAAACGCAGACAAGATCATCACCCCTCTAATTTAATGTATGAGAAAGTTTTAAAAAAAGTACTGTTTTCTTTAGAAGGAGAAAAATATTCTTTATGTTTTAGAAAATAAATTCTTTTTTCTAAAAAAAATAGACTCTAAAAATGAGTCTAACTATTATAATTAAGAGTAGTTTTCTTTGGTTTATAACCATCTGGTAAATCCAAAACTTTTACTTTTTTCTTTTGAATAGTATTACCGTAAGTATTTTCTTTTTTTATTCCCAGAAATTCAGTAGGAGTATGATTCTTTGTATAATTTAAACTTCGATAATAAGAATCTAATTCCTTACTATAGGAATTAAAACAAGCAATAAATTTAGCTTTCTCTGTATCTTTTTTATATTCTTTAGTCAAATTCATTGCAGCACAAAATCCTGAAATAGAAGACGCGGATAAGATTAATCCACTATAAGATAACACTTCTACCATTGATGAATTTGCAGAAAAAAACATTAAAGATGCTCCTATAGTAAACGATATGATAGAAATATATTTTCCTAAAGAAACATGATTCATATTAATTTTCTTTTTTAACCTTGTACTTTTATAATCAAAATATTTATCGTAATTCTGATCTAAATAACACTTCATATCTTGATAGTAATTTTGAAGTAGGCCATCATAATTTTTTTTCTTTTTTGGTATAGTTAATTTTATTTCTTCCTTACCATCAACACCATACTTTGTAACTGTGTATGTTTTTTCATTTTCAATAATTTTACTGATGGTTCCTCTTTTCCCATAAAAAGGAAGTTTTAAATTCATCATCCTACCATCCCCTTCGCAAAGAAATATTATAGTACACCTCTAAGAGATTCGCAACATTATTAACAATCAAGTAATAATAATTTTCTCTTATTTAAGATACCTATTTCTTAAATGTTCTTTCTTTAATTAGTTATGTATTTTAACATATTTTAAAATTTTGTCAACTACTAATTTATTGTAATTCAAAACAACTTATAGTATAATGGTTTTGGTGATGCGTGGTGAAAAGTGTTTTAAATCATGAAAATACAATAATCATTAAAAATTCTAAATTTATTTGTCTACTCTACCAAATAAATACCAAAGAAGATGTTTTATTTTTTTTAGATGAAGTTAAGAAAAAATATCCCAATGCCACACATTATTGCTATGCTTATATAATTGATAATAACAAAAAAGAATCAGATGATGGTGAACCCTCCAAAACGGCAGGACTTCCAATGTTACAAGTATTAGAAAAAAACGAATTAAATCATGTTTTATGTATAGTTGTTCGTTATTTTGGAAAAATAAAATTAGGCGCGAATGGTTTAGTTCGTGCCTATACCAAAAGTGTCGTAGAATGTTTAAAAAATCATATTACTTTTTTAGAAAAAGGATATGCTGTTACGATTACTTTTTCTTATGATTTTTTAAAAAAAATAGATTATTTATTAAAAGATACTGTTATAGTTCAAAGGAAGTATGATAAATTGGTTAATTATCAAATAAATGTTACAGAAAATTTGTTAAATAAATTACAACAAATAAAAGGAGTTACGATTCAAATTCATCATGATCTTTATCTTTCACCCCCAGGTAATAACTAGTCAAAATATTTTGAGCAAGAGCTGCAACAGTCATAGGACCTGTTCCTCCAATTGCTTGAACACCATAACCAATTTTTTCTTCTTGATTAGAAAAATCAATATCTTCTTCGACTTTTTGTTGTTCAACTGCCATACCAACATCAATTACAATACTTGACTCTTTACAAGCATTTAGTGATAAATAATGTTTTTTTCCTATAGCACTAATAATAATATCTGCATTTTTTAAATAAATATTTAAGTTTTTTGTTTTACTATGACAGATGGTTACTGTACAATTTTTAGTATTAAAATAATGAAATAAAGGTTCACCTATTCCTTTGCTGCGATTGATGATGACAACATTTTTTTCAAAAATATCTATATGATAATAACTTAACAGATTTATGATTCCTAAAACGACAGCAGGAAATATTCCTCCTTCTTTGTTTTGAATCATAATTCTGTTTTGATCTGTTACGCCATCAATATCTTTTGAAGGTAAAATATGATTTCTTACTCTATCAAAAGATAGATAATTAGGTAAAGGAAGATTCACCATAATAGAGGTAATATGAATGTCTTTATTCCACTTATTAATTAATTTTAATAAACTATCTTCAGTAATTACTTCATAATGATAACATTTTATTTCAAAACCAACAAATTGACACATCTTTTTTATTTCTTTTAAAAAAACAGAATTTAAAGAATTACTTCCTATAGAAATAATTGCTACTGTTGGTTTTATTTCTAATAAATCAACGGTCTTTTTTATATTATTTAATAATTTTTTTTGTAAAATTTTTCCATCTAACATTTTCATAAATTTCACCTCAATTAAGTATAACACATAAAAACAAATTATGGTAAGAATGGAATATTTTTATCATTATAAATTATAGAAATTTATAGATAATAATAATGTAATCTGTTTAAAGATTAAAAAGGAGATGTGATTATGTTAAAAAAGCATAAGCTAATAACATTCGCAATGCTTCTTCTAATAAATATCATGATACCTTTTAATGTCTTTGCTTATTCAGATTATATTTTAGCAGGTGGTCAAAACATTGGAATTCAATTAGATAGTAATGGAATTCTTATTGTAGGTACTTATGAGATTGGAACAAAAAATCCTGCTAAAGATGCTGATTTACAAACAGGTGATAAGATTACACAAATCAATCAAACAGAAGTTCATTCTATTGAAGAAATGCTAAATGTAGTTAATTCTTTATCTGAACCAACTAGTATTGAAATAACCTATATAAGAGGAAGTTCTCTTAAACAAACAACACTAAATTTAGTGATGGATGAAAATCAAGTATACAAAACAGGTCTTTATGTGAAAGATAGTATTAATGGTGTAGGAACATTGACCTTTATTGATCCAAACACTAATATTTATGGAGCTTTAGGACATGAGATTCTTGAAAAAACAACTGGGCAAAGATTAGAAATAAAGGATGGTAAAATTTATAGTTCTACTGTAACAGGAATTACTCCATCTAATGAAGGAAATCCTGGAGAAAAAAATGCCCGATATGATGTAAACGATATATATGGAAACATTAAAGAAAATAGTACATCAGGAATTTTTGGTACTTACACTGCTACTCTACCAACAAGTAAATTATATAAAGTAGCAAGTAAAGAAGATATTCAGTTAGGAAAAGCCTCCATCCTAACTGTAATAACGGGAAATACAGTAGAGGAATTTGAAATTAATATTTTAAAAGTTAATATTAGTGATAAAGATAAAAAAAATATTTTATTTGAAGTAACTGATCAAAGATTATTAGAAACTAGTGGTGGTATTGTTCAAGGAATGAGTGGAAGTCCTATTATTCAAAACAATATGATAATTGGTGCAGTAACACATGTAGTAGTAGATGATTGTACAAAAGGATACGGTATATTTATTACAAATATGTTGGAAGAAGCAGAAAATTAAAAGACTATTTTGTAATTTTTAATAATAGTCTTTTTTTCTATGTCTCTAACTTTTTAGGTTGATTTAAGTTTTATATGTTATTATGTAAAAAATTTTTATTCAGTCATTTACACTTTTGACGACCTTGCATTTACTGAACAACGTAAGGCGAACTTACACTCCCATCGCCACCTGTTGCAGTAATCCCAGGGCCAATGGAAACGGATGGTCGAACACCGTCTGAATAATACAAATAAACGGCGGTCAGATTGCCATTCGAATAGACGAGTGTCGAGTCCGTTTCGTAGAAGTAGTAGGTATACGGCGCGAGCAACCACCAAGAACTCCCTGTATACAAATAATAACTAGAATTTGATGTTCCACATTTTCCCCCTGCTAGCATTACTTCATCAGATGTTAATAAAGCAACTGGATATGTTAATTTACCATTCCCATTCGCGCTACTCACTGTAAAAGCATCATTGGTATTACTACATTCTAAATTCGGTGTATAGGTGGAATTTGCTCTATTTCTAGGAGAGAAATACAAATAACTTCTCGTACTTCCCCCATTTGGATCCCACCCATTTAACGTATCAATACTTCGATCATTACACCAAACCGTATCTTCTAAATAACTTGTATAATCTGTCATATTGGTTTCATACCAGGTATCTATTTTTGTTTTAATCGTGGAATTTGTCGTATTACTTGAACTTGTTAACATTTCATCTAA
>CAYOCA010000063.1:0-7488 GCA_964402345.1 uncultured Muribaculaceae bacterium
TTTCTTCCTTTGTAGCTTCTTTTTTAGTAGTTGTTTTCTTAGTTGTCTCTTTTTTTTCGGTTGCTTTCTTGGTAGTTGTTTTCTTTTCTCCTTTGTCTATTTCTACATTCTCTATTTTAGCACTAGATTTAGTAGTCTTTGGTGTGTATTTTTTACCATTTAAACTATCTTTAGCAATTGTAACTAAATCACTAAAAGCCTCTTTATTATCAATTGCAAGTTCACTTAACATTTTTCTATTAATTGTAATACCAGCAATATTTAATCCATTGATAAATTTAGAATAACTAATATCATTTTCACGACATGCTGCATTAATTCTAGTAATCCATAATTTTCTAAAGTTTCTTTTGTTTTGCCTTCTATCACGGTAAGCATATTGTCCAGAATGCATTACTTGCTCGTGAGCAGTTTTATATAATCTATGTTTGCTACCAAAATAACCTTTGGCTTCTTTTAATACTTTTTTTCTTCTTGCACGTGCAACTGTGCCACCTTTAACTCTTGTCATTTATACCTCTCCTCTTATATTAAATCTTTTACTCTCTTTAAATCTGCTTGATTTAGTTCATTACTTTTTCTTTTTTGTCTGCTTCTTTTAGCGCTATTTTTACCAGTGTTGTGACGAGTACCTTGACTCTTAATGGAAATAGAACCACTTTGTCTTACATTTAATGCTTTCTTTAATCCACTATGTGTTTTCTTTTTTACTTTTTTCATTTTTACTTTTTTTGCCATAATAATTCTCCTTCTATTTTTTTGGTGTTAATTGCATGAAGATACTTCTGCCTTCCATCTTGGGTTGAATTTCTACCTCTGCAATATCACTTAAAGATTCCTCAAATTTTTTTAGGACATCTTGAGCAAGTTCAGGATGAGCAATTTGTCTACCTTTAAAACGGATACTTGCTTTTACCTTATCGCCTCGAAGTAATGCTTTCTTTGCATTATTTACCCTTGTATTAAAATCATGAACATCAATTGTAACAGATAAGCGAAATTCTTTAATATCAATTGTTGCTTCTCTTTGCTTTTTCTGAGCATCTTTTGTCTTTTTCTTTTTTTCATACTTAAACCTGTTATAATCCATAATTTTACATACAGGCGGATTTGCTCCTTCACTCATAAGTACTAGATCAAATCCCGCATAATTCGCTAACGTCAAAGCATCTTGCTTGCTTTTGATACCAAGTTGTTCTCCGTTTGGACCTATTACCATCATTTCCTTACACTTAATTTGTTCATTAATTAAGTTATCTTTATTGTTTGCGATATCAAACACCTCCATAAACAAAAATGAATACAAAAGAATTGTATTCATCTAAAAGCAAATAATATTATATAATTATATAAATAATTGGCTTTTTACCTATTACTCTAGCAATCAGGTGAGATCAATACATCTTCTTTCCGTTTCTTTCATGGTAATTATATTATAAATAAATGTATATTGTCAAGAAAAAATGATACTTTATTCACAAAAAAATGTTACTTTTTCAAGAAATTCTGTGAATTTTCATTTGTAAAAGCACATTTTTTCTTAAACCATTTAACCATAAAAACTTTTTTTATGCTATTCATATAAAAACACACTAACTTTTTACTCTTTTAAATTATTTTACAACAATATTAACAATACGATTAGGTACAATAATCACTTTCACAATATTTTTCCCATCTAAATGTTTCTTAACATTCTCATCTTGTTTAGCTAAAGATTCTACTATGCTATTTTCTTCATCTTTAGCAACTTTAATAGTTCCTCTTAATTTTCCATTTACTTGTACACCAATTTCTAATTCGTGACTAACAGTTTTTTCTTCATCATAAGTTGGCCAAGAACTATCTGTAAATGCACTTCCTAACTGGCAAATTTGATTTAATTCTTCTGTAATATGAGGAGCAAAAGGATTTAATAATTGTAAAATAATCCGATAATCTTTTTTGCTAATAGACTCTTGCTTATCCATTTCATTCAAAAGAATCATTAAAGCTGATACTGCTGTATTATAATTTAAGTTTTCAATATCATCTGTAACTTTCTTAATTGTTTTATGAATTAAATTTTCTAAACTTAAACTATATTCTAGATTTTCATTTACTTTATCTTGCAAGTTCCATATTCTATTTAAAAACTTTTTACAACCCCTTAATCCATTTTCACTCCAAGCAGCATCTTTAGAATAATCTCCTATAAACATTTCATATACTCTTAAAGCATCAGCTCCATAATCGCGAATCATATCATTTGGATTTACAACATTCCCTTTACTTTTACTCATTTTTTCACCACCAGAACCCAAAATCATGCCATGACTAATTCTTTTTAAGAATGGTTCACTATTAGGAACAATTCCTTGCTCATGTAAAAAGATATTCCAAAATCTTGCATAAAGTAAATGTCTAGTAGCGTGTTCCATCCCCCCATCATATAAATCAACTTTTCCCCAATATTTCATTGCCTCCATACTAGCAAGTTCTTGATTATTATGAGGATCCATATAACGTAACCAATACCAAGAAGATCCTGCCCAATTTGGCATAGTATCGGTTTCTCTTTTAGCAGAACTTCCACAACAAGGACAAGTTACATTGACCCAATCACTGATGTTAGCAAGAGGACTTTCACCTGTTTCCGTAGGTTCATAGGACTCGACATCTGGAAGTACAACTGGTAAATCTTTATCAGGTACAGGTACCCAACCACATTTTTCACAATGAATCATCGGGATAGGTTCTCCCCAAAATCTTTGTCTAGAGAAAATCCAATCTTGTAATCGATAATTAATTTCTTTTTTACCTAAATTCTTTTCTTCTAAATATTTTAACATCTTGTTAATAGCGGTTTCTTTATCTAATCCATTTAAGAAATCAGAATTAATATGTATTCCATCACCTGTATAACTTTCTTTTTCAATATCTCCACCTAAAATAACAGGAATAATCTCAATACCAAACTTTTTAGCAAAAGCATAATCTCTTTCATCATGAGCGGGAACAGCCATAATTGCTCCTGTTCCATAACTCGCTAAAACATAATCACTTACCCAAATTTCAATCTCTTTTCCATTTACGGGATTAATCGCGGTAATTCCTTCTAATTTTACACCTGTTTTTTCTTTGGTATTATCGGTTCTTTCAATTTCACTCTTTTGTCTTGCTTGTTCTTGATAAATTTCTAACTCTTCTATATTTTTAATTTTATCTCTATGTTTTGATAAAATATTGTGTTCAGGACTTACTACCATGAATGTTACTCCAAATAAAGTATCACATCTTGTTGTAAAGACCTTTAATTCATCAGGCAAATCTTTAAGAGGAAATTTTACCTCTGCTCCAATAGATTTACCAATCCAATTAATTTGAGCAGTTTTTACTTTATCTAAAAATTCTGTATCTTTTAAACCATCTAATAATTTATCAGCATAATCACTCATTTTAAGTAACCATTGATTCTTTAATTTTTTAGTAGTTTTTGTTCCACATCTTTCACAAACTCCACCTTGAGCATCTTCATTAGATAATCCTGTTTTACATTTTGGACACCAGTTAATTTCCTTTTCATCTTTGTATGCAAGTCCTTTTTTATAAAATTGTAAAAATTGCCACTGTGTCCATTTATAATACTCAGGATCAGTTGTGGAAAATTCTCTTGACCAATCAACAGATAGACCTAAAGATTTCATCTGTCCTTTAAATACTTTAATATTTTCTAAAACGGCATCTTTTGGATGAATATGATTTTGAATCGCATATTGTTCTGCTGGAGCGCCAAAGGCATCCCACCCCATAGGAAATAATACATTATATCCTCTTGCTTTTTTAAATCTAGCTTGTACATCTGATGCAGTGTATACCCTAGCGTGTCCTACATGTAAACCAACTCCTGAAGGATAAGGAAACTCTACTAACATATAAAATTTATCTTTGGTTTTGTCCTCTTTGGTGACATATGTTTTCTCCTCATCCCACTTTTTTTGCCATCTTTTTTCTATTTCTTTATAATTATACATCTTTATTTCCTTCTTTCTTCTGATAATATCTCCCTAAACAGCCATAACATATAATAATCATTAAAATTAAAAGGACAATTCCTAAAACAACTCGAATAATCCAATTATTTAATAAATACATTAAAATAATATAGATTGTACTGATAATAAACGTATTAATCAATGAATAAGTATATACAAAATTCTGATAATTTATTTTTTTAGGATTAATGTGATAAATCTTTTCTAAATATAATAATTCGGTTGGAATCTTTTTCTTATTATATTTCTTTTTAGATTTTACAAACATAAAATATTGAATAAACCACACCACTATAAATACAATTATATATTCTAATAAAACACTCATTATTCTAACTCCTTTCATAAAATTCACCCGTTAATTCATTTAGAATACGTTATAGTATCATTCTTATGTTTTTATATTCTAAGCAAATAACTTTTTCTTTGATAAAATTAAAAACTCCTAGTTTAATCTTCTAGGAGCGTTTAAACGCGGTACCATCCTACCTTTTACTTATTTAGATAACGGTTTTCTTCCGACTTAATAGCTGCTAGAAGGACAAGTTCATAAATTATGATTTATAAGTTTCCACCAAACACTTATTCTCTTTCAAACCATCAGTTTATTACTACTTCCAACGTTTTTCACATTTCTTATTATTATACTAAACTACTTCAATATATTCAAGCAAATTTAAAAACATTTTAATAAATTTTGGTTCTAATTTTGCTCTTTTTAATTTATGAATTTGTATTCTTTTCTTTTTGATTGGTAAATCTCCAAATAGTATTTCATCAATTTTCTCTTTTAAGGTTGTTTCAATTTCAATATCTTCTAATATTCCTTTAATATCATCATTAATTAACCTTGTCATAGAGTTTTCCAACATGCTATCACTGCTACAGACAATCATTAATTCGCGACCTGTAGATACTCCATTGATTTCTACAATTAAATCATTCTTTTCTAAGTAAGTTTTTCCAGTAATTTGTACTCCTCCACTTTGAATAGAAACTGTAGCACTTTTTGTATTACGGAACCGTATTTTGTAATTTCGAGTATCTGGTAACATTCCAGGATTTCCACTATTTTGAATTGTTAAAGTATATTGATTTAAAGTATATTGATAAGTATAATTAGTAATGGAATAAGCACTATTTTTATAATTATTAGTAATTCCATCATCTTCATATAATTGATAGCTACCATTACTACCAGGAAATACATTAACTTCTATATTAACAGGTAGATCTGTGGTATCATCCATTGATAATACAATAATAGAACCTCCTCTGGCAAAGACTGGATAATCTTCATCTTTATAAAAACTCATGTAATACTTGTTTCCTGGAAATTTTTTCCCACTCTCTAGTTCATACCAAACACCTTCAGGAATAAACATTCTTTGAACTACGCGGTTCATAACTAAATTCTTTTTCTTAGTAATAGGACAGACTAGCATTTGACTACCAAAAAAGTATTGATTTTTATAAAGAGGTTCATCATATATTTTAGGATATTTATAATATAAAGGTTGAATTAATGGACTACCACTTTTGTAATACACATAACATTCTGTATAAATATATGGAATTAATTGATTCCTTAATCTTAAATATTTTTTGATAATCTCCGATTGAGAAGCGTTCCATCTCCAGGGTTCTCTTTTGTAATATTTTCCATCATCACTCGCTAAAATCAAAATTGGACTAAATACACCTAATTGAATATAACGAATGTAGAGTTCAAAATTCTCAATTCCCCCATAATATCCACCAATAGCACTAGCAATGTAACTTAAACCATTATTAGAAGCAGTGGAATAATATCTTGGTAAAACAGTTAATGTATTCCACCCTACTTTGGTTTTACCAGTAAAAATAATATTCGTTTTGTGATTTGCTAGTTGATGATTTCTTGACAAAACAACTCCTCTTTTATTTAAAAGTAGAGCATTCATAACATAAAAATAATGATCTAACAAGGCTAAGGTATTTTTATCTTTCACATTATTATAATCGATATAAACTGCGTCGACTCCCATGCTAATCCAATTGCGAAAACCATAAGTAGCATAAAGATTTAATTTATTGTTATCCATCGGTAAGAAAGAATATTCTTTTCCAGTGTTCTCAATCACACTTGCCATGCTTTCATATGAAGCGGTTCCTTGTTTTAAAGAAGTTTCTGGTTTAGCGACAACTCCTAATTTTATTTGATAATGATTTAGTAATTGTTTTAATCCTGTTATTTCTAAAACCTGATTATCAAAATAAAAAGGATCGTGATCACTAAAACATTTTTCTCCTAATATCATCGCTGAAATAGGAATTTTATTTTCTGTAAATTGAACGAGTAACTGTTCAATTTCTTGATTGGTATATTTTTTGTTTTTATACCACCAATTTCCTAAAGAATATCTTGGAATTAACATAGGGTATCCTGTTAAAGTGTAATAATCCTGGAGACATAATCCTAAATCCTTTCGATACATAAATACATATAAATCCAATTCCTTATTCTCACGTGGAACAAAATTACCTGTAGAATTTAATACCAAGGAATCGCTGTCATTAAGATATGCAAATCCATCTGTAGAATATAATCCTTTTCCCCATTTCAAATTTTTTAAAAAATCATCTAATGAATAATTAATTCCACCATAATTTCTAGCTTCTGGGTGAGGGTAATACCAAATTCTATCCGTATTATTTAAAGTTATTCTTAAATTATTTCCAGGTGTCAATTTACTACTAGCAAATGGTTTTTCTTTGACATAATCTAAAGTAAAATAAGAAGTTGTAATTTGTACCAACATTTCTGAATGTGTAACATTAAAATTAACTTTAGGAAACTTACGATAAATTACTCTTTGACTGGGTCTATCTTCAAAAACTCCAGAAGGACTGTACTCTAAACGAACCAATCGATCAGTTAAAAATGTAAAACGATACTTTTTTCCAATAACCATATTCTCTTTAATACTAACAGCATCTTCCATTCTATTTACAAAGTAACCACCAATCGTATTCATTTTAAATCCCTTCCCTTTATTCTTTTATTGTTAATATAATTATATACCAAAAAACATTTCTACACAACATTTTTTGCACTCAACTTTAATAGATGTAAAAATCATGATAGTATACCTTTTCTATAATTAATTATAACGTATTCTATTAAAAATGGAAATAGTTTTTTCAAACTATTTCCACTTTAATTTTTTATCACATAAGGTGAATTTTGAGTGCCATTTCCTCCTGTTATTTCTATATCAGATCTCAAATTGATAACTGGTCGGACGCCGTACACACTCGAAGTCCAAACGCGACCGAAATAGCCAGCATAATACACGCTCCACACGTGGGTGTAGGCATCCCACGAATTGAAGTAGTATGGCGATCCTGTCCAATAAGTCTGTCCTGTATATAAATAATATAATTTATTCATACTCGCGTATTTTCCTCCCGC
>CAYOCA010000064.1:0-7369 GCA_964402345.1 uncultured Muribaculaceae bacterium
TAGTGTTTGTTTATTTTTAATGTATAGAACAAAAAAGAAAAAAACTGGTTTTTTATTTACTACTATTTTAATTTTAATTTTTGGTATATTAAGTTTTTTTATCAATAAAACAACTGGTTTTTTAAGTAACCTAAATTTGAATTACAAGACGTATAATTATTCTGTGTTAGTATTAGATAAAAGTGATTATCAGAAACTCGCGGATATTAGTAATCAAACTTTAGGTTATTATGATGATAGCAGTGAAGAGTGTCAGAAATCATTAGAGAAGGTAATAAAAAAAGTAGAAGTAGAAACAAAGAGTTATGAAGATACTCATGCTCTAGCTGCTGCTTTGATTGAAAATGAAGTAGAAGCTATTTTATTAGAAGATTCTTATTTAGATATTTTAAATGAGAATTTAACAGAAGGAGAAGAGGAATATACAGAACAATTTCGTAAGATTTACAGTTTTACTATTATTAGTAAGACTAGTGATATTTCCAAAGATATTAATGTAACAAAAGAACCCTTTAATATTTACATTAGTGGAATTGATACTTATGGAGAAATTTCTAGTGTTTCACGTAGTGATGTTAATATGATTGTAACAGTAAATCCGTCAACTCAGCAAATTTTATTAACTTCTATACCAAGGGATTATTATGTTCAATTACATGGAAAGAGTGGCTACAAAGATAAATTAACTCATGCTGGATTATATGGTATTGATATGTCTATTCAGACATTAGAGGATTTATTAGATATTGAGATTAATTATTATGTAAAGGTAAATTTTAGTAGTGTAATTGATATTGTTGATAGTATTGGTGGAGTAACGGTTTATTCTGATTATACTTTTACTTCTATTGATAATTATTATTATAAAAAAGGTTATAATGAAGTAAATGGACAAGAGGCTTTATCGTTTGCTAGAGAAAGAAAAGCTTTTGCAACGGGAGATAGACAGAGAATTAAGAATCAGCAAGCATTATTAAAAGCAATTTTTGAAAAGTGTACTAGTACCTCTATTATTACAAAATATAGTAAGTTATTAGATTCTTTAGAGGAAAGTTTTGTCACAAATATGAAAATGACACGTTTAACGGCTTTAATTAAAATGCAGTTAACTAAAAATTATTCTTGGAATATAGTAACAAATAGTTTAAATGGAAGTGATGCTTCTAATTATACTTTTTCAGCTCCTTCGACAAAATCTTATGTGATGCAACCTACTGAAGAAAGTGTTGAGTTCGCGACTAGTTTAATCAATAGAGTATTAGAGGGGGAAATATTAGATAAGGAAGAAGTAGATGCTGATGCGAGTGACGCGAATAAAGTAACGCAAGGAAGTAGTAATACAACAAGTTCAAATAGTGATACTTTTACTTCGGATGATAGTGCTACTAAAAATCAAGAAGGTTTAGTTGCTAAACTAGGAAGAACTAGTGTGGAATTTAGTAGTGGAGAAGATTATATCTATTATCCTGCTACTGTAAGTTACAACGGAAAGGATATTACAGAAGATAGTAATTTAATAGAAACTTATAGTATTAATGGAAAGACAATTGATGACTATCTTGAATTGGTACTTTATGTTAGTAACTTAAATCCAGGAGATTATACTATTACCTTTTATTTTACGTATCAAAAAGAGACAGTTTCTTTAAAACAAAGTGTAACTATTTATGAAGAAAATTTGAATATGGAAGATGAAGATGATAATTACTCGGAGGATGACTATATTGATATAGAACTTCCTGATGAAGATAATTATGTGGGTGATGATTAGATAAACTTTGATTTGTCACAATAAAAAAGAAACATTCTATATTGGTAGATATGTTCTTTTTTCTTTGATTATAATTTATTTATAAAGAAATACATTAAGATAAAAAAGGTTTTATTGATTTTAAAACTATATTCTTGTATAATATTAGGTAGAAAAGAGGTATTAATATGAGTATTAAGTTAGAAAGATTAAATAATGCTTTTGTCGAACAAATTAGTAGAATCTTAAAAACAGAAATCAAAGATGAGAGAATTCAATTTGTTACTGTTACAGCAGCATCTATTACCAATGATTTATCATTCGCGAAAGTTTATGTTACAATATTAAATGATAAAGAAAAAGAACAAATCTTGAAATTATTAAATAATGCTAGTGGTTTTATTGAAAGAGAATTAGCAAAAAGAGTAGAAATTAGAAAGATGCCAAATATAACATTTGTATATGATGAATCTATTGAATACGCGAATAATATAGAAAATATTATAGAAAGAATTGAAAATCATGAATAGTGAAATAGAATTAGATAATATTATTGATGCGATTAGTAAAGCAGAAAAAATTGGTATTTTTACCCATATTTCTCCAGATGGTGATGCGATTGGGAGTAGTTTAGGACTTTACCTAGGGTTAAAGCAAATAAAAAAACAAGTAGAGGTTATTACTGATGATTATTCAAGATGTTTTTCTTTCTTACCTAATCGTGAGGAAATTAAGAAATGCGGAACAATGGAATACGATGTGGGGATTGCTTTAGATTGTGCTGCGAAGGGAAGATTATTTGATCCAAACGGTTTTTATGATCAAAGTAAGGTTACAGTTTCCATTGATCATCATGCGAGTAATACTTATTTTGCTCGGTATAATTATATTGAAGGAACTAGTCCAGCAGTTTGTAAAACATTAGTGAAAATATTAAAAAGATTAGGAATTAGTATTACCAAAGAAATTGGGGAATGTTTGATGGCGGGAATTATCACAGATTCGGGAGGATTTCGCTATCAAACAGTCGATGATGAGACATTTGAATTTGCTGCGCAGATGTTAGATAATGGTGTTGATATTAGTGATATTTATTATCGTACTTTTGATGTGAAAACAAAAGCTCAGTTTCAGTTATCTTCTATTGCTACTGCGAGGTTAAAATTTTATCATAAAGATCAAATTGCTATTACTTATGTAACTTTAGAAGATATGAAGAAGGTTCATGCTGAAATAGGTGATCATGAAGGAATTGTTAATGTTGGAAGAAATATTGAAGGAGTAAAGGTTTCTATATTTTTAAGAGAAGATGTGGATGATACTTTTAAGGTATCTTTTCGGAGTAATGACAAAGTTGATGTAGCAGAGATTGCTAAAGTTTTTGATGGTGGAGGTCACTCTCGGGCTGCAGGTTGCTCTATAAGTCTTTCTTTAGAAGACGCAATGAAAAGATTAGTGAAAGAAACAGGAAAGAGATTATAAAATATGAATGGAATATTAATTGTTGATAAACCTAAGGATTGTACTAGTCGAGATATTGTGAATTTAGTTAGTCATGAATTTAAGACAAAAAAGGTAGGGCATACAGGAACATTAGATCCTATGGCAACAGGTGTATTGATGCTTTGTATAGGAAGTAGTTTGAAATGTATAGAACTTCTTATGAATCATGATAAAGAGTATATTGCAAGAGTGAAGTTAGGTATTGAGACAGATACTTTGGATATTACTGGAACTGTTTTAAGAAAAGAAAAGATTCCAGTGCTTTCAAGTCAGGATATAGAGAAAGTATTAAAAGAATTTGTTGGTAAGATAAAACAAGAAGTACCAAAGTATTCGGCGATGAAGGTTGAGGGAAAGAAGTTATATGAGTATGCTCGGGCTGGCATGGAGGTTAAGTTACCAGTTCGCGAAGTTGAAATATATGATTTGAAACTTCTTGGTGAGTTAGAAAATAATGAATTTACGATTCAATGTCATGTTAGTAAAGGTACTTATATTCGCAGTTTAATTCGGGATATTGGTTATCGTTTAGGTACAGTTGCAACCATGAGTGAATTACGAAGAACAAAATTAGGTAAGTTTTCTCTTGCCACCGCAGATACGATTGAAGATATTAAACAGGGAAATTATAAGATTTTAAGTCCCTTAGATGTGTTAGATTTGCCAAGGGTAGTAGTGGATTTTGAAATGGAGAAAAAAATTCGACATGGACAAGTTTTAAAAAAATTTTTCAATGAGGATATGGCGATGATTTTAAATAGAGATGGTGACTTAATAGCGATTTATCAAAAAAGAGGGGAATGTGAAGTAAAACCATATCGGATGTTTGTCTAAAAGAGAATTTGACAACAGTTTACTATTGTGTTAAAATAAGAACCACTTTTAGGAAGAAGGGGGTTTTTATGTTTGGTGAAAATTATATGCTAGGAATAAAACAACTGAAGTTAGATGAGAAGGGTAGATGTTCTGTTCCTAGTTTTACTGGTGTTCAAAAGGATGACTTTCTAGTTATTCTTCATGGTGATGATTATTTAGAAGCCTGGAATTATTGTGATATTATTGCTTATTTAAAAGAAATTCATCATAAAATGATGGAAACTGATCAATTAGATGTTAGAAAAAAATATCAATTGTTATCTGATCAAATTACATCTAGAGTTGCATTAGAACCAAGAAAAGTTTGTTTTTCTGAGAAGCTGATTCGACTTAATTTAGGAACATCTTTAATGGAAGAGTATCAATTGTATGATGGTGTTATAATTGAGGGAAAAGGAAAGTATATTAGAATTTGGAATAATCAAAAGTTTGAAGAATACCAGATGCAATTAAAAGAAAGCACTTTGCAAAGTGTTATAGTAAAGAAGAAAGTAAAAAAGGTATAAATATTTAAAAAGTAAAAAAATTTTACAGTACTAAAGTTTAGTTAGAAATTAGAAGGGTGGTTTTTATGTTTATCGAGAAGGAAATGTTTGGGATAAAGCAATTTAATTTGAATATTAATAATTATTATGATACCAGGATTATTATTCCTAATTCTTTTGTTACAAATGAAAAGGATGTTCTTGTATTGTTATATAAGGAAGATTATATAGAAGTATGGAATCGTAAACATTTTGATAATCAATTAAAAATATTGGAGTCTAAATTAGAAAGAAGTAAAACACTAGAAGAAAAAGAAAAATATCGATCATTGATAAATCAAATTTATGTAGTAATTGTAACTGGAAGACGTAATGTTACTATAGCTCAAAGAGGTAGTTATTTTCGTTTACAAAAAAAGTTTGTTGAACATTATCATTTAGAAAATGGTGGAGTAATGGAAGGAAGAGGGGAATACCTTAGACTTTGGAATCAACAAAAATTTGAAACATATAAAAAACAATTAGGAGTAATAGAACTATCAAAGTTAACTGTCAAGGCTAAAACAAAAAGAAAGATAGATGATCATAAAAATACTTAAATGTTTTTGATTAACTTAAGTATTTTTTTCTTTACAGGAATATTTTGTTTATGTTATGATATAGAAGAATAGAAGGTGTGTTATGATAGGAACAAATAAATTTTATGTGGATGTTTCTGGAAAAAAAATTGTCGCGGAAATTTTAACTTGTTTTAATATTTATGAAGATTCTTATTGTATTTATACTGTACCTAATAGTCAAAATGATAATTATGGTGTGTATTGTGCTAAAATTGTCGGGAATACTTTAGTTAAAATAGAAAAAGAAGAAGAGAAAAGATTAACAAGTAAAGTTGTAATGAAATTAGTAAGTGCATTACAAAAAGTAAGTTATTAAAAGGAGGATTAAAATGAATCAAGAAGATACTTTCATTATGTTAGATGAGTTTGGAAAAGAAAGAGATGCAACAATTTTAAATATTGTTGAAATTAAAGGTAAAGAATATGTTGTTTATTCAATCAGTAAAAATGAAGATGAAGATAGTATTTTTGTTTCAGAATTAGTAAAAAATGAAAATGGAGAAGAAGAAGTAAAGTCTATTCAAGATGAAGATGAGAGAAGAATTGTTTTTGATGTAGTAAGAGAACTCATCAACAGTGTGGATTAGGATAGAAGTGGTGATGATATGAATGGTAATGATTTAAAAGATATTTATCAAAGTACTAGTTATGATTTAAGATCTAGTTGGTTTCATGATTTATCAGTTGAGGAGAAAAAGTTATTATTTAATAGTTTAAATTATGGTGAACAAAATCAGTTATTAGAGAGTTTATCTCTTTCTTATGTTAAGGAGTTTATTAATTCTTATGATGGAAGAGATAGAAGAAATTTATATCGAAGATTAAGTGAAAATCAGTTAAAAGCAATTTATAATACTATAAATGAAGATGAAAAAAAGGAAATGGCAGGATTGTTAAAAGAGATTCGAGGGGATTTATTGGAAAGCATTCAACAAAAACAAGATAATATTCAACAAGCATCTAAGGAGATAAATAATAATAATAATCAAATTCAAGAGAGTACAGTCCATTTAGCAAATGCGGAAATTATGCTTCAAAATCAAAAACAACAGTTAAAAGAAAATAAAATTAAGTTAAAAAAATTAGATAAAGAACGAAAGAAAAAAATAAAACAAGTGTTAAAGTCATCAAAACCTAGTATTTTAAATCGGGTTGGGATTATATCGAAACGTCGTACTGCGAAATTGAGAAGTCGTATACAGGAATTAGAACTTACTAATCAAGAAATTTCTTCACTTCAAGATTATAATACAGTAGTTAGGCAAAGCATTCAAAATCAACAAAATATTATTGAAAGAGAAAAGAAAAGCATTCAACAATCTAAAGAGAATATTAACCTCTCGAAGAAAACAATTCATTGTAATGTAAAACGAATTGGAGATATCGAAGTTAAGATTAGACAAGCATCTCAAACAGAGAAAAAAGTAATTGGTAGAAAACTTTATCGTCAACAGTTGAATATGGGTGATTGTTTCGTGAGTAAAAGAAATAACTCAAAACAGCTGAATCAGCAGAAGCAAGTAAGTTCTATTCAGATTCAAGAAACAAATGTTCAAAATCAGCCATTAACTGATTTACAGTTTACTAATATTAATCCAATTTCAGTTGATTATCAAACTAGTTCAAAAGAAAAAAAACAACCGATTGTTGTTGATACTCAACAATCAGTTTATAATTTATTAAATATAATGGATGAGTTAGAAAAAATAAGTGTTGATTTTACGAATGATTTTTCTGATATTCAAACGGTGAGTCCTGATATAAATTTAAGTAATCAAATTGCTGATTTGAATAAGGAACAAAAGATAACAATGTCATATGCTATTCCAATTATTACTGATTATAAACGAAAGTTAAAGAATCAAAAAATGCAGATGCAACAGACAGAAGATTTAGGAAGAAGTAGAGTATTACAAAAAAGTAGTGGTGTAGTTAGTTTGGCATTATTACTTAGTATGGTATTATTTATTTTTAGTTTATTTTTATTTTTTATTCTATAAGTTGTGTTCAACTTTATGACTGATAAATAGAAAAATGTGACTATAATTAATATAGCCAAATCAAAAAATAAGGATATTTATAGTAGTATGAAATTAGATGAATTAGTTAAAGATTTAGATCCAGTAACAATTATA
>CAYOCA010000065.1:0-7269 GCA_964402345.1 uncultured Muribaculaceae bacterium
GGTAAAAGTTCTGATCCATTCATTTTGAATTATTGATGGACAGTTTAAAATAAATTTTTATTTATTATGGAAAAAGTCAAATATTTGGTTGTATTTTTGACTTTTTTTTATATTCTTTTTCTATTTTTGGTATACTAAAGTTAGAAACGGATGTGATATTTGTTGATTAAGAAAATTAGTGCTATTATCATAATAATTATTATTTGTTTTAATATTTATGTATTAGGTAATTCTTATTCATTTTTACAGAACAGTTCATCTTTTTTATTTATGAAGAACTTAGTAGGATTATCTTTAAATGATACTAAAAAATATGCAGAAAAGGTTGGTATTCAACTAGAAATTAAGTATCAATATCATTATGATATCGAAAAAGATAATGTGATTGCACAAGATATTTTAGTTAATAGTCTAATAAAAAAAGGAGATGTTTGTCAAATTGTGGTTTCCTTAGGTGAAGTTCCTGTGAGTGTTTATACAAAATATCATGTGAATGAACTAGGAAATGTACCAATTATGATGTATCATGGAATAGTAAACATGAAAAGTAAAGATACAGATTATGTAGGTGGAAATGTTGATAAAGATGGTTATAACCGTACTGTAGAAGCATTTCGAGAGGATTTAGAGTTTTATTATCAACAAGGTTATCGAATGATATCTTTAAATGATTATATTGATGGAATAGTTGATGTAGAATTAGGTAAAAGTCCTATTATTTTGACTTTTGATGATGGCAATGAAAATAATTTTAAGGTACTTGGTGAAGAAAATGGAGATTTACTTATTGATCCTAATTGTGCTGTAGGAGTATTAGAAGAATTTAAGAAAAAATATCCAGATTATGGAGTTACGGCAACTTTTTTTGTAAATCAAGGATTGTTTGGTCAAGAGGAATATAATGAAAAAATTTTGAAATGGTTAATAAAGAATGGGTATGACATTGGAAATCATACACTTACTCATTCTGACTTTACTAAGATTGGGTTAGAGGAAACTTATCATGAAGTAGGAGGAATTTACCAATTATTAGATACAATAATTCCTTCTTCTTATGTTTCTATTGTTGCTTTACCTTTTGGTTCTCCTTACCGTGAAACGCATGAAAATTTTAAAGGCATTTTAAGTGGAAATAATCGAGGATATTCATATCAAACCAAAGCAACTTTAAGAGTTGGTTGGGAGGCAGAGAAGTCTTGTTTTGATAAAGATTTTCATTCTACTTTTTTGAAACGAATCAGAGCTTATGATAATAATGGTGGAGATTTTGATATTGAATATAATTTTAAGTTATTAGAAAGTACTCGTTATGTATCTGATGGAGATAAGGATACGGTAGTGGTATTAAAAAGTGACTTAGAACAAGTGTCAGATAATGTTAAAAGAGTTAGGTCTTATTAAGTATTTTTTGTAAAGTAAATGTTTATTTGTTGCTTAGTTTATTTGAATAAGGTATAATGGAGTTGAATTCATGGTGATGACATTATAACATATCTTTTGAAAAGTTGTTTAAGAAGTGATTATCATAATAGTTAAGGAGTTTTTATGAATTATAGTAATTTAAAGTTACCCAACCATGTAGCAATTATTGTTGATGGAAATGGTAGATGGGCAGAAGAAAGAGGACTTGTTAGAAGTCGTGGACATGATGCTGGATATAAAAATTTGAAAGAATTAGGAAAATATATTTTATCAAGAGGTATTAAAGTATTAAGTGTTTATTTGTTTTCAACAGAAAATTTTAAACGTAGTCAAGAAGAAGTAGATTACTTGATGAATTTATTTTTAAAAATGTTTCAGAAAGATATTCAATTTTTTATGAAAAATAATATTAAAGTAGTAGTTTCTGGTCGAGATGAACCTTTATCTTTTGAGGTAATTCAAGCAAGAGATAAAATGGTTGAGGCTACCAAAAACAACACAGGTGGTATTTTAAATATTTGTTTGAATTATGGTGGAAGAGCTGAAATTGTCGATGCGACCAAGAAGATAATTAGAGATCATGTAGATATTCAAAACTTAGATGAAAAAATGTTTCAGAAGTATTTATATCACGATTTACCTGATGTAGATTTGTTGATTCGTACTAGTGGAGAACTTAGACTTAGTAATTTTTTACTGTGGCAACTTAGTTATGCCGAGTTATATTTTCCTAGTAAATTATTTCCTGATTTTAAGAGTGAAGATTTTGATGAAGCTTTATTGGAATATACTAGAAGAAATCGGAGATTTGGAGGCATTAATAAAAGATAGAAATTTGCTGATAAACTGGTGAATGATTATTCATTAGTTTTTTTGTAATTTAGTTTGGATATGATCTAAAAGTAAATACTTAATATTTTTTTCTTTTTCATCAATCATTTATGATATTTAGCATAGAATGAACTAGGTGATTTTGGTGAAAATTCTTAATTATTTAGATCGTTATTTAGTAGATAAAGATTATAAGATAACAGTTTATCACGATTATGTACATATTATTAATTATCTAGAAATAGAAGATTTTTCTAATACCAGAGTAGTAGTTCGACATGAGAATGGAACTACTATTCTTTTAGGAAGTAATTTGGTTGTATCTAAGATGCAAGATGAAGAGTTGCTGATAACAGGTAAAATTAAAAGTATTGAAGTATAACTAATTATTGTTTTTCATAAAATTGGTTAGGTGAGATACATGAGAAATCGATATTTGGAACAGTTTGATCGGATTATTAAAATCAAAATTGAAGGTAGCAATATTCATAATTATTTGAGGCGTATTTCAAAGATGAAGATTAATATCATTAAGTTAATTCCTGTATCTTATAAAGAAGTTTATTTGATTTTGAAAGAGTCTGAATATCAAAGATTACTAAAGTATCATTCTATTTATAAAATTACTATTGTTGAGTATTATGGAAAATTAAAATTTTATAAAGTTATGCATCGAAACATTATTTTACTAGGATTTATGTGCTTAGGACTTATTCTTATTGTAGTTTTTTCAAGAATGGTTTTTTATGTGGAAGTAATTCATCAGGATAAAGAAATTCGAGAATTATTGGAAAGTGAACTTAAGAGTTATGATATCGGAATGTTTACATTTAAGAAAAGTTATCAGGAATTAGAGGAGATTGAGGATAAGATTTTAGAAAATCATAAGGATCAGTTAGAATGGATTGAAATTATTGAATATGGGACAAAGTATACAGTTCGAGTAGAGGAAAGAAAATTAAATCAAGAAGAAGAACCGTTTCAATATCAAAGTATTGTTAGTAAAAAAAATGCCGTTATCGTAGAGATTAACGCTACTAAAGGGGAGAAGGTAAAGAGTTTAAATGAGTATGTGAAAAAAGGGGAAACGATAATTTCTGGTTATATTACGTTACCAAATAATTCTAAAGTATTAACAATGGCCGAAGGAAGTGTTTATGGAGAAATATGGTATCAGGTAAATGTCGATTATCCGTTTGTTTATCAAGAGTCTAATTTAACTGGTAGATCCAAGACTGTTTATGTATTGCATTTTTTTAATAAAAGGATTAGTTTATTTAATTTTGAAAAATATAGAACTTTTGAAACTAAAGATAAAATATTAATTTCTTCTAATTTATTGAATATTAGGTTTACGAAAGAAAAACAGTATGAATCGATTGTAAAGGATGAAGTATATACGGAAGATATTGTTAAAGTAAAAGCAATTGATTATATTAAAGATAAGTTGATGAAAGATAATAGAGATATTGTTCGTATTGAGGAAGTAAAGATTATGAATAGTTCTAGTGATGAGGATAGTATTCAGTTTCGTTTATTTGTTCGAGCAGTTGAAAATATTGGGGAAATTGTACCGATTACTATGGAAAAAGAAAACTTATTAGATAAAGAAATTACAGAATGAATTATATTTTTCTTTTCATGAATGTTTCGATTTCATGATAACCTAAAGATTGATATAAAGATGTTGTGTTTTCAATATCTTCTAAATAACTATAATTAAATTTTTTGTGAAAATATTGTTCAGCCACTTGTTTGTTTTCTAGGACATACTTCAGTAAATTTTTTCCAAAATGAAGTTTATTTATTAGATATAGTTAACTAATTTATAATTATTATTACGTATCACTAAATGTAACCTTAAAATAGTTAATTTCCTTGTCAAGCAAACGAAAATATGATAAAATTTCTAAAGGTGATGATATGGAAGATGTACTTAAGAAAATATACGATTATTCACTTGAAGAAATTATGGGAGATCGTTTTGGTAAATATTCAAAATATATTATTCAGGATCGTGCCATTCCAGATGTAAGGGATGGATTGAAACCTGTTCAAAGAAGAATATTATTTTCAATGTATAAAGAAAAAAATACTTATGATAAACCTTATAAAAAGAGTGCTCGTGCAGTTGGAGATGTAATGGGTAAATATCATCCACATGGAGACTCTTCTATTTATGAGGCGATTGTTCGGATGAGTCAAGACTGGAAAATGAAAGAACCTTTTGTAGATATGCAAGGTAATAATGGATCTATTGATGGAGATAGTGCCGCGGCTAGTCGTTATACAGAGGCTAGATTATCTGAAATTGCTAATGAGATGTTACGTGATATTGATAAAGATACAGTGATTATGGCTCCAAATTATGATGATACTTTATTAGAACCAACTGTTTTACCTAGTCGTTTTCCGAATTTATTGGTAAATGGTACAACTGGTATTTCCGCTGGATATGCTACTAATATTCCTCCTCATAATTTAGGAGAAGTAATTGATGCTACGATTTATCGAATTGATAATCCAAACTCTAGATTAGAGACTTTGATGAACTTTATTAAAGGACCTGATTTTCCAACAGGTGCTATATTAGAAGGAATTGATGGAGTTAAAAGTGCTTATGAAACTGGTAGAGGTAAAATTATTATTAAGTCTAAGGTAGTATTTGAAAAAAATAAAATTATTATAAAAGAGATTCCTTATGAAGTAAATAAGGCTTTATTAGTTCGAAAGATGGATGAAATTAGAATTGATAAGAAAATAGATGGTGTGGTAGAAGTTCGAGATGAGTCAGATAAAGAAGGATTACAGATCGCTATTGATTTAAAGAAAGATGCAAATGCGGAGAATATTTTAAATTATTTTTACAAAAATACAGAATTACAAATTTCTTATAATTTTAATAATGTGGTTATTGTAAATCGTAGACCTATGTTGATGGGATTAATTGGAATATTAGATGCTTATATTGCTCATCAAAGGGAAATAGTGACAAAAAGAAGTGAATTTGATCTTAAAATGGCTAAGAGTCGCTATCACATTGTCGAAGGATTGATTAAGGCTCTTTCGATATTAGATGAGGTAATTAAAACGATTCGAGCATCTAAAAATAAGTCTGATGCAATTCAAAATTTAGTGGAAAAATATGAATTTACTGAAAAACAAGCTGATGCGATTGTAACACTACAATTGTATCGTTTAACTAATACTGATGTGGTAGCACTTCAAGAAGAACAAGCTAAATTGTTAGAAGAGATGAAAAATTTGGAAGCAATATTAGGAAATGGTGAGGTTCTTAATAAAGTAATTAAAGATGAATTAAAAGAAATTAAAAAGAAATATGCGACACCACGAAAGACAGAAATTCGTGAGGAAATTACAGAACTTAAAATAGATACTACGAGTATGATTCCTAAAGAGGATGTTGTTGTAGTAGTAACGAAGGAAGGATATATTAAAAGAACTTCTTTAAGAAGTTATGGGGCATCGGAACTTTCAGATTTGCTTTTAAAAGATAATGATTATGTCGTTGGTTTATATCAGATGAATACGTTAGATACTTTGTTGATTTTTACTAATTTAGGAAATTATTTATATATTCCAGTTCATGATATTCCTGATTTAAAATGGAAAGAACTTGGAAAACATATGAGTAATGTTATTGGTGTTCGACCAGAGGAGACTGTTGTAAATGCTATGCCAGTTTATGATTTTGATGAGGATATTTATATTACATCATTCACGAAGAATGGTATGATTAAGAGAACTAAATTGAATGAATTTAAGGTGAGTAGATATTCAAAGGCTATTATGATGATGAAGTTAAAAGAGGATGATGAAGTAGTTGATGTTACTTATCGTACGGATCATAATATTTTAGTGGTGACGAAAAGAGGATATGGTCTTTGGTATCGAACGGATGCGGTTAGTCCAGTTGGTATAAAGGCTAGTGGTGTAAAATCAATTAATTTAAGAAGTGATGAAGTTAAAAGAGGAATTATTTTTCCAGATGATGCAGAGTTTATTACTATTTTGACAGATAAGGGTACAGGAAAGAGAATGAGATTTACTGAAATAGATCAAGGTACGAGGGGTAATCGTGGTCTTCTGTTTATGAAGGAGATTAAGAGTAATCCAAGTCATGTAGTAGATGCTTATGTCGAACCTGTTAAGAGTGTCATTCATGTAGTTACTTCTAAAGAAACAAAGAGTATGAAGATTGTTGAAATTCCTATTATGGATCGATATAGTAATGGTTCTTATGTTGTAAAAGATAAGATAATTGATAGTTATTTAGATGTGGAAGTATTATCGAAAGAAAGTTTTGAAGGATTACAATATATTGAAGAAAAAAAAGATGAAAGTAAGGTAGAACAACAACAAATTAGCTTTGATATGTTAAATAAAGAATCTTTAAAAGAGATAGATGATCGAATGGTTATTATTAATAATTTTTTAGATGATGTGGAAGGTGTTTCAATTCATAATTCAGATGGATAGAAAATAAAAATATGGAACTGCAACAAACCATAATGATTTTATGTAAGAAATTTGTGTAATAAGAATACTTTGAGGTGGTATATGTATGAAGTGTAAGTTGTGTCCTAGAAATTGTAATGTAGATAGATCTAAAGGTGAAGTTGGTTACTGCCATGCTCCTTGGGAAATGATTATTGCTAGATATTCTTTACATAAATGGGAAGAACCAGTTATTAGTGGATTCAAAGGAAGTGGTACCATATTTTTTTCTTATTGCAATTTAAGGTGTTGTTTTTGTCAAAATTATGAGATTAGTGAAAAACATAAAGGGAAAGCTGTTAGTGTAGAAGAGTTTAGTGATATTTGTTTAGAGTTACAGGAAAGTGGTGCTTGTAATATTAATTTAGTTACGCCAACCATGTATGTTCCTCTAATTGTAAAAGGATTAATGCTCGCTAAGGAAAAAGGTTTGAATATTCCTATTGTTTATAATACTAGTAGTTATGAAAATGTAGATACTATTAAATTGTTAGATGG
>CAYOCA010000066.1:0-7261 GCA_964402345.1 uncultured Muribaculaceae bacterium
TAAATACCCAATTAAATTTTATAATGGCAAGTGAACCTTTCACCTCCTGCATTTAAGTGTTTAGATATCACAATTACATTTTGATCATCTCCATAAGCAGATAATATTTTATTTACTCTTTCAGTTGGAGATAGTGTTATATCCATATCTCTTGTTAAAGTTGCTGGAATTCCTAATTCATTCAATCTGTCATACATATATTTAGAAATTTTTAAAGTATAATCTTTTTCATACTGATTATTTCCAGATGCCCCCGAATCGCTTCCCCCGTGTCCAGGATCTATTACTACTCCTGTTAATGCTCTTAAATCATTATGATTCATGTGTATCACCTTCATGAATATTTTATGAATCATTATGTGATTGGTGAATTAGATTACTCTTACTAAAAAATTTCTCAATTTTTTTATTTACTTTCATTTTAATATTGATTTCGATAAATTATTTCTAAATCAGTCGAATTTTTAAATATTTTATACAATTCCACACACATGACTAGAGTATTTTTTCTTTTGGGATTCCTTTTTATGTATTTTTTTAGTTCTTGATTTGTAGAAGACATGATACAATGAATACCTGATGCAAAAGAAACATCATCATCAACAGTTATAATCCTATTATATATATATTTCTCTTTTTTTAGAAACCTTTACTGTGCTACTCATTGCTACATCTATTATCCTGTATTTTCTCTTAGTAAAGACGTCCTCATAATAGACATATCCATTGTCTTTATCAACTTTTACTACTTTAAAAAGACTTACATAAGAATTTTTTATTGCTTTTAGCATATCCTTTTTTTCTTGATTTTTATATCTATTTTTTCTCTAAATAAATATCCGTTACTGATTTTAATCTTTCATCATTGGGATATACAAATAATTCAGTAAAAATTGTAACATCATCATTATCATTCAAATTTAAGTATTGTAACTTTTTAATATTATTTTCATCAAACTCGTGTGACAATTTTTCAAATTATTTTTCAATATCATAATGACCTTGCATTATATAATCAAACATACTATCAACTACATCACCATGAATTTTTCTTAATTTATTATATTTTTTTATATGTGGTAACTTCTCTAACTTCATTCTATTTAGATTAGTTGTAAACTTCATTAACTCACCCTGACTCATATTTTTTATTTTATTTTCTATTAACTCTTCAGAATTCATAAACATTCTACCTTTCAATTTTTATCCTATAAAAAGCACTATCTATAGTTTATCTGATACCCCAACTTTTCATATGTATTTTTTCTTTTTTCAAACATACTTCTTGTTTGTCTAAAATTCTCATCTACATAGTCATAGACGATTATTTCTTTTTTATCTTTATTCTTTCTATGCAATCTACCAGTATATTGGGTTACTTTGGTAATTCCTGAAATAGGCATAGTTAAAAATAAGACATCTAAACTCGAATCATCAAATCCCTCTCCAATATAAGAACCTGTTGCAATAATAATTTTATTACTCTTCTCGTTATTTAATTTTTCTCTTAATTTCTCATATTGATTTAAAGTTTTTTTACCTAGTCCTCCGTGATAGACAAAAATATTATTGGTGACTTCTAATAAATGATTATAAAAATAAGTTAAATGTTCTAGTCTTTCTGTTAATATCAATATATTCTTACCTTTGTAAAATTCGGTTTCAATATCACTAATAATTTTATTATTTCTATAACAATCCTTCACAATTAAATGATTGATTTCATTCAAGGTATAATCAACTATATTTTTATCTACATTAGTTAAATAACTACTTTTCACGTACACTTTCATCGGAATATTTAATTTTTTGTTAAATTCTTTAGCATTTACTTCATACCTAATATCACCACATTGCATTTTGATGATTGGAGTATGTCCATTTTCTCTATCTGGGGTAGCAGTTACTCCATATACATATTTAGCGTTGATCGTATTGACAGCACTCTCATAGGTAAAAGCCGCTAAATGATGACATTCATCGATGATTACCATTCCATAATTTTTAACAATATCATTGAAATTACCATTATTCCAAATAGATTTTATACTAGCAACATCTATTTTATTGGTAATGATATTTTTTCCACCACCAATTTGTCCAACTTCGTCTATCTCTAAAAAATGTTTAAGTCGTTCACGCCACTGACTTAATATTTGTAATTTTTCGGTTATAATTAAAGTGTTTACATTTCTTTCAGAGATAAGTTTACAGCATATTACTGTCTTACCAAAACCGGTGGGTGCTTTTAAAATTCCAGTTTCGAAAGCCAGTAAGTTTTTTAAAGCAATATCTTGATCGACTCGCAATTGACCATTAAACTTAAATTTAGTTACTGCCCCTTTATTTCTTTTATCAGTTAACACTATTTTCGTGTTATTTTCTTTACAAAGAGATGTCAAGTATTCATAAGTACCTCGAGGTATTTTTAAATATTTCTCATCTTCTTTACTACAATCTATAACCATTGGGACATTGTAAACAGATAAACGTAGACGCTGGCGTTTATAAAATTCAGGATTAGCAAAGGTTGCTAGTCTCCTAAAACTAGTCTTGACACTGGCACTTAAATTTGCTTTATCAATATAGACCATATCAGCTAATGTCACATTTATCGTTTTAGGAAATTTGAAATTATTTTTACTTTTATTAGTTATATCTACTTTGATATTGTAATCATCATGACTAATATCGATTGTGGCATTAGATAGTTCTTTAATTTTTCCTAGTATTTCTATTTCTTCTAACTTTTTTAGAGTAGATAGATATTCCCATTGATTATTTATGGGAATAAAATTTCGATCTAAAAAGATGGTATTACCATAACGAGAAGGTTCAGTTTGAAATGGTAAAGCAATTAAATTTCCGTAACCTCCTTTGGGCATATAATCTTGATTTGGAAACATTCGGTCAAAAGAATCAATTTTTAAATTATCTCTTATTTCCATCGTTTTTGATAGAAGTAAACTACCTAGTTTTCTAGCAACTAGAGCTTTTACTTTTTCTTTAAAAAATATCCAACAATGAATTCCTTTTCCCGATCTACTTCTTTCTATTGCAACAGGAATATGATAATCATCACATACTTTAGCAAATGCTAAAACGTCTTCTTTAATATGATTTTCTTCTTTTTTATCATCAAAGTCGAGTGCTAAAAGATAGCAAGATTCATCTTCTAACATAGGATAGATACCAATTGTTTTATTGTTGTAAATATGATTTTTAATAGTTTCTATCGTAAGTGGTTTATTTTCTCGATATTGACATATTTTACATGACTTTTTCATAGTTTTGTTACAAATACCTTTTTTCCATTCATTTTGACATGCTGGAATATAGTATTTTTTATCAGAATTGTTTTTATCAATAGATAAATAAGGATAGACATCCTCTCTTCCTCTAAAATAACTGGTATAAACAGCCAATTTTTGTTCTAAAGATAAGATCTTTGGTGCATCTTGTGTTGGAATATTCTTTTTTAATTCAATAATTTCTTTGGATAATTTCTCTATTTGTAATTCTTTTTCTTTAATTAACTTTATGACTTGTTCTTTATTCACAAAATTCCCCCTTTGCAAAAAATTACGTGTAATAATGATACATAAAATTCATATTTGTACCTTCGTTTTGTTTATTAATAATGTCCCTTAGTTCCATAATTATTGTAAGTTTAGATTTATTTTTAATTTTATATTTTAAGTAATTATCTATTTCTTTATTATTTCCTTTAATGACAGGACCTAGTCCCGTACCAAAGGAAATACCATTATAACTAATAATTCTATTTATCATATAGATATCACTATTTATATCTAAACTACTAGCAACATCTACTATTTTTATTCTTTTATTAGTAATTAAATCTTGGATTTCTTCAAAACCATTGTCATAACATTTGACAATTTTATATAATGAAATTTGAGAATTTAACATACATTTTAATAGTTCTTGTTCTTCTTTATTTTCATATAATTTTTTAGATAAAAATTCATTACAGATACACTTGATAGAAGGAAAATTCTTGAATATAATTAAATCGACTAAAATATTTTTGTCATCTTGCCAGTTTAATTCTATGCTATTCTTTATTTCAGTCGTTTCATCAAATATTATTTTAGAAATTTTTTTAAATTCCATATCAAAGTCGTAGTTACCATTCGCGTAGTATTTTAACATTTTAGCAAATAGTCTATCTGTCTTTTTTCTTATTTCTAAGTATTTTTGATAATGAGGTTTATCACTTAAAATATACATTTTAGTTTCTACAACATCATTAATCATATTTTTTAAATCTATTTGTTCTTTCATTTTAACACATCCATTTAAGACTATTTTTTCGATGTTTTAAACTACATAAATAATCGGTGATAAACCACTCTAATTCTTGTGGAAATATTAGTTTACCACAAGGTGTCCTAAACACAAAACCAAAACTCATAAAATGTAAAATAGATTTGTTTATTTCTGTTTGTTTATTTTGACAAAGTTTTACAATTGTTTCTTTAGCTTCTTTATCCATCATAAATCTAAAATCATCTAAAAATTGTCCAGGTATTTCCCTTATTAAGTAGTTCATTTTAGCAGGTTTACTTTTCTTTAAATTATTATCTTCGGTGATATCATAAAGGTTATATAATTCTATTAATCCTTCATTGGTTAGATTGTGAATACACTCTTCTAAAGAGGCAGCAGTATCTACTTCCTTTTTTAAGGTATATAATCTCAAATTTTTTTCTTTAATTTCTTCATATGTCATATTTATTCTCCTAACTATATAAAATATATTAACATAAATGATTAACAATTTTATTAAAATTAACTAAATGAATATTTTATTGTTGATTAGTAAAAATTTACCTATTCATTATCCATTCATTTTTTCTGCTTCTACTTTTTGAATAATATTGTAAAGTTCATTAATGAAAGGACTTCTTTGAGAAGCATTTTTACTTACTAATAAATAAACATAATTTTTAGTTCTAGTTAATCCAACATAAAAGATGCGTCTTTCTTCTGCAAAAGGAACTGATTCTGGTTGAGGTGATAATCTAAATAAACCTTCCAACCAAAAATTACAATAATTGGAAGTAGGAAAATTTTGGTTTAATCCAATCATGATTACTTCATCTGCTGTTAAACCTTTTGATTTATGGATAGTCATACCATCGATTTCAATATCCTCATAGCCAACATATTCAATTTTTGTGCCAATAGCATCTTTTAAGAGTGGATCTTCATAGCACTTTTCTATCATTTTATTGTTTCTTGCTAATATCATAATATGATGTGTTGGATGAGATTCGTGTATTTTTAAAATTAATTTTTTTAATGTTTCATATTCTTCCTTCTCTTCAAACACTACAAAACGAACAGGATATTTTATTTCTTTATTTGAAACTAATTCTTTTTTTATTTGATCTTGATTTTTCATGATAAAACTTCCAGAGTAATTAATTAAAGATTGACTGTTACGATAAGTATTGGTTATTTTTAATAGTTTAGCTCCTTTAAAATACTTTTGAAAATTATAAATATATTCAATTTTAGAGCCAGTAAAAGCATAGATAGATTGCCAATCATCACCAACAGCAACAATTTTAGCGTGATTACAAAGTGCTATTTTCTTGGTAAATTCATATCTTTCTTGAGAGATATCTTGATATTCATCAATGATTAAATATTCAAATTTTAGATTATTATTAGTGTTTATTGTTTCAATATATTTATTAGCGTAGTAAATCATATCACTAAAATCAAACCCATAATCAACAGTACCAAACAACTTATTTTGATAGTATAAATAAAAATCATTAATGTAATAAAATTGACGGATTGCTTGTTCTTTTTCGGTAGTTGATAAGTTTTCTAAATAATTTGCTATAATTTTTTGATAATCATTTCTTTTAGAAGAAGATTTTAAAATGTTGATGGTATGAAACAAAAAATTACGAAAAGGGTAGATTTGTGAAATTGGATTGTTACTTAAAATAGTATCCATAATTTCTTCATAACTTTTTGGTTTTAAGGTAAAACCCATTTGAATTAATTCTCTTTCAAGAGTCTTTATTAAATCTTCATTTGGTTCATAATCTAATTTAATAAATTTGGTATGATGAATTTGATGGTATCTTTCTTTTTCTTTTCTTATTTTATTATATCTATTCATCTGATCTGACTGATAAGTAGAAAGACCAAAATATTCAATATAAACTTCTTCTCCACCTAAATTTAGAGTAAAATCAGGATGATATCCTCTTCTTTCAGGCATTAATTCTTTATATAACTTTTCATATTGGTATTCAATATTATTGCAAAAAAGAAAATTGGCAATGATAGCTTCTCCTTTTGATTTTACTAATTCTTTTTGGATAGTATAGATATTTTCTTGATTTAGTTCTTTTTCAATAATATCTTTTACTTTTGTTTCTAAATCATCTATTTCTTTGATTTTATATTTTTTATAAGCTGTAAAATAATCATCAAAGTTTTGATATTTATCATAATTATCAATGAAATATTTACCAAAAACCCAATTCTTATTGATTAGATTAGCGTTAAATATCGTGAGTAATTCTTTTACTTTTTGTTTATCAGAAAATATTTTTTCTTTAAAATACTCTAAAAATATTTGATTTTGAGTATTTTCATCAATGACATAACATTTTCGGTTATAAAAAATTTCACGAATGTACATCATACCTAATGAATGAAAGGTAGTAATATTAGCGGGAATATTAAAATCAACTAAAAGTCTTTGTTCTAACTCTTCTGTAGCTTTTCTAGTAAAACTCATTACGGCAATATTTTGGGGATTAACTTTTTTGATATCTACTAAGTATTTTACTTTAGATACCATTGTAGTTGTTTTTCCAGTTCCTGCTCCAGCAATGATTAAAGAATAGTCCTCATCTGCTAAGATAGCTTTGATTTGTTCTTTATCTAAATGAATGTTATCATCAATTCCGTGGTACATTTGTTTAAAATAATCTTGATAAGTTAAATACTCTTTTTCTAGTACGGATTCATTATGATTATCTAAATTAAAATTAGTAGGAATGCTATTGGGATGTGTTTCTAAAACAGTTTGAAATAAATAGTTAGAAATGTATTCCTTGTTTTGAATCTTTTTTATTAATACTTCTTCCATATATTACCACCTATTATGTATAGTATAGCATAAATTTTGGTAATTATTGTATTCTTTTTATGTAAAATTGTTAAAATGTTAAAAATCTTGAACTGCAAAACTAAATTCCACCCC
>CAYOCA010000067.1:0-7200 GCA_964402345.1 uncultured Muribaculaceae bacterium
TTCTTTTTTAATTGACAAGGTTTCTAATCAATGTTATAATTTTTAATAGAATATGGTAATGTCCATATGGGTAAGGAGATGATACAAATGGAGACAGTTCAAGCAGCAGTTGCTAGTAGTATTGGAACAATGTTAGGACTAGCTTTTTTAGGTTTAGGAATTGGAGTAGGACTTTTAGGAGGTCGTGTTGCAGAAGCGGTAGGTAGAAACCCTGAAACAAAAAATGATGTTGTGCATTCTATTATGACAATATTGATTATTACTTCTGTATTTTTATTGTTTTTATTCTTATTCTGCTTCTTCTTATTATTCTATAATCCTTTAATTTCTTGATAGAAGAAGTATATGTTAGCATTATTTTTTATTGCAATTATTGTTATTCTTGCTCTTGTTGTATTAATGTTTCTTATTTTAAAAGGAACAGTAAAAAAAATTAATACTCAAACAAAATTGTATTTTGTTGATAAGTTACAAGAATATGATTATTTAATTAATCAAAAAGAAGAAAAATTAAGTCAAATAGCTGAAGAAATTAAGGAAAAAGAATTAAAAAGAGAAGATGGGAATACTAGCACTAACGGAAAAACATACGAGTTTGATTATAATATTATTGATTTATTTAATAAAACACAGTATCAAGACAAAAATATATTTGAATTAAACAAAGTAATTGATGAAAAATTTAATATCGATTATGTGAAATTATTGACACAATTTTTAAAAAACGTAAAAGAAGATGAAACGTATTCTTTTTGTATAGGCTTAAAAGATAAATTCACTAGTGATGTAATTTATCAATTAAAAGTGATGAGTAATGAAGAACAACATGATTATTTAAAAAGTCATTTAAGTCAAGAGGAATATGCAATTTATCAACTTTATTTAGATTTGAATCAATCAGGGGATATCGATGGATTTTTAGATTATGTGAATGAATTAGTAGACTTAAATA
Source organism: uncultured Muribaculaceae bacterium (assembly GCA_964402345.1). GTDB lineage: Bacteria > Bacillota_I > Bacilli_A > RF39 > UBA660 > RUG11198. The sequence continues at coordinate 953 of CAYOCA010000067.1, forward strand.
ATCCTCGGGTATTAGTTTATGTTGGTAATGAAAAAGAGAATTATGATTATTTAAGTAAATATATCAAAACAATTTATTCTAAAGATATTTATAAAGGAATGAAGATTATTTACAAAAAGAAGATATATGATTATAGCTTAAATGAAAGGAATGTGTAATATGAATCATGGAATAAATGATAGTGTTGAACAAGCACTAGATGAGATAAAAAACAATCAAAATGTTTATGCAACTGGTAGAGTTACTAGGGTTAATAAATATAATATTGAAGTTAGTGGTTTAAATGATGTTTCCTTTTATGAAGCTGTTAATATTGGAGAAAAAGCTAGTGGATATGTTATGGGAATTTATCCTAATAAAGTTATTGTTTCACTTGTTAGTGTTTCTTCTGAGGTCGTCCCTGGAGATTTAGTCTATGCTTTAAAGAAAGAATTTAAATGTCAATTTAGTTTAGACTCTATGGGTAAAGTCATCGATATATTTGGTAATGATTTAATTGCTGGAAAAAAATTTGAAAAATTAATCGAAGTACCTATTGAAAATCCTCCCATTCCAATTATGGATAGAACTGCAGTTAATCGCGAGTTTTTGACAGGAATTTCGGGTATTGATTTAATGTATCCCATCGGTAAAGGACAAAGACAATTAATTATTGGAGATAAGAAAACTGGTAAAACACAAATTGCTTTAGATGCAATTGTCAATCAAAAAGAAAAAAAGGTCGTTTGTATCTATGTTGCTTTAGGAAAAACTAAAAAGGAAGTTAAGGATATTTATTTTGAACTTACAAAACGTGGGGCTGCTAGTTACACAATTATTATTGCCTCATTTAATGATGAGTTACCAACGAGAACCTATTTAACACCTTATGTCGCTACATCAATTGCTGAGTTATTTATGATGCAAAAGTATGATGTTTTGGTGGTATTTGATGATTTGAAGAAACATGCAGATGTCTATCGTGAAATCAGTTTAACTAGCAAGAAAACACCAGGACGTGATGCTTATCCATCCGATATTTTCTATACTCACTCTCGTTTATTAGAGAAAGGTGCTCAACATGTGGGCGGTGGATCTATTACGATGCTTCCTATTGTTGAAACGAAGAGTAGTGATATTACTGATTATATTTCGACAAATATTATTTCTATCTGCGATGGGCAGTTGGTGTTATCTAGTAAGAACTTTGCTCGTGGTGAAAAACCAGCGATTGACTACGGACTTTCAGTATCACGTTTAGGTGGAAATGTACAAACGGCAGATATGAAAAAAGTAGGTAGTAAATTAAGACGTGAATTATTATCTTATTTGGAAGTAAGATCAGTGTATGAACTTGCTAATATTGATGAAATGAGTAAGGAATTACAGAAGAAGATGAAAGATGGTAAAGTCATTCTAAGTAAATTAAAGCAATATAAGTTTAGTCCTAAAAGTAAAGAAGAAATGAAGGCTGATTTTATGTTTTTGTTAGATGAGGTTCAAGAGGTTAATCAAGAAAATAAGGATGAAAAGTCAGTTAATCAGAATGGAACAAATGGTAATCAAGAAAAAGTAGAAAATGATACCTCTGTTAAATCTGAAAGCAATAATATAAATTCTTCAAAAAAGTGAGGTGAAGTGTGATGACAGTTGGAAAGATTATATCTATTTTTGATATTAGTATTGAAGTAGTATTAGATAGTAAAGAAGTACAAGTTGGAGATATTTTACAAGTAGAAGGAAATCCAAAATATCGATTTGAAGTTGTCGAGATTAGTAATACAAGTGCTACTTGTATCAGTTTAGAGACTACAAGAGGATTAAAAAAAGGAACATCTGTTGAGAAATTATCTGATGGAATACATGTAGAATATTCTGATAAAGTATTAGGTAGAGTTTTTAATTCTTATGGAGATCCAATTGATAAACGGGGATTAGAAAGTGAAAAGAAACGTCGTGTTGATCACGCTACTACTTCATTACAAGAATTAAATATTGAGTCACAGATTTTATGGACAGGAATTAAAGTTATTGATTTCTTTGCTCCTTTGCAAAAAGGATTTAAGATGGGGCTTCTTGGTGGAGCAGGTGTTGGAAAGACAGTATTGATTAAAGAAATTATTCATAATGTTTATACTTCTTTAAATTCAAATGCTGTATTTACTGGTGTTGGCGAACGTTCCAGAGAAGGTCAAGAGTTATATTCGGAAATGACGGAATCTAATTTGTTAGATAAAATGGCTATGGTCTATGGACAGATGGGTGATAATCCAGTCTCTCGTAGCAAGGCTGTTTATACAGGTCTAACAACTGCTGAATATTTAAGAGATGAAAAGAAACAAGATGTACTTTTGTTTATTGATAATATTTATCGTTTTATTCAAGCAAAAGCCGAGATTGCAACAGAATTAAAACAGATTTTGATTGGAAATGGTTATCCTTCGGATATGGCTAGTGAAATGAGTAAGATTGAGGAAAGAATTAACTCTAATCAGAATGGTTCTATTACCTCCGTACAAGCAATTTATATTCCTGCTGATGACTTGAACGATGAATCAGTACAAACTATTATGTCATTTATGGATGGACAGATTGTATTAGATCGTAAAATTGCTGAGTTAGGCATTTATCCCGCAATTGATGTTTTTAATTCTAATAGTAAATTAGTAGATGTCGAGAAAATTGGGGAAAGACATTATGGTTTGGTAGAACAAGTATTAAAGACTCTGACACGTTATAATGAATTAGAGGAAATTATTACTGTACTTGGTATAGAAGAATTATCTGAAGAAGATAAAATGATTTTCTATCGCGCTCGTAAACTTCGTAATTACTTTTCACAACCAATGTTCGTCGCGGAGGCTTATACAGGTATTCCAGGACAATTTGTTAAGATTGAAGATATTTTGAATGATGTTGAAAATATTTTATCCGGTAAATATGATGATATTGATGAAAGTAGATTTATGTTTATAGGTAAATTTGCATGAGGTGGTTTTCATGAAAGTACGAGTATTTGATATGGAACATGGTTTAGTGGAGTATGTTGGTGTGAAAACAATTCGAATTATCAGTCGTGATTATAATTTACTGATTATGAAAGATTATTTATCAGTAATTGGAGAAATTGTTGGTAGTGTCGATATTAAAGGTGAAGATGTTGATATCTCATTTAAGCAAATTAAGGCCTTCTATATGAATAGTAAGAATGTATTTAATTTGATGATAGAGGAGTAGGATCATGAGTAATGAAGAAATAATAGGAGAATTAGTTAATTTTTTTGCTGTAGCTGTTCTTTTCTTGATTGGAATTGCTGTTATATTTAAGTTATTTTGTCGTAGTTTTAAATTTGATAAAAAGAATGTAGAATTGTATGGTCTTTTATTAAATTTAGATACTCCATCTTTGATATCTATTGCAGCAATTACAATTAATTATTTATTTTTAGTTTGGTGTATGATTAGTTTTCAAGGATTACATATTATTTATATTGCTGTAACGTTAATACTCGTGATTTTAAGTGAAGCTGTAATCGATCATTTTAAAGGTTTATTTTGGTCTTTAGGATTAACTATTATTAATTGTGGAGCGATTCAAGTTATTTATTTACTATATCATTATTTGACAGAAGAAGCATTTTCTTATCCGTTATTGTTGGTGTTAGCACTTGTTATCTTGTTTGTTTTCTTATATTTTACTTATAATTTACTAAGAGGTATTAATAATGTTGTAGTAAGAGGTAAATATTTGAAAGAAAAAAAATATAAAGTATAGGAGGTTGTGATATGAGTAGTATCAAGAATGTTGTTAAGGTTATGAACTTTCACTCCTTACTTAGGGTTGATAAAGCTAGAAAAAAGGCAGAAAACTATTTACAGGTTGGTAAGGAAATTACTATGATTTTAAGCGAAATTCTTTATAATAAAAATTTGGTGTTAGATAAACAGGTTTTGGTTCCAGATCCAGAGATGCCTATTTTAGATATTTATGTAGCAAATGATTATGGATACTGTGGAGATTTTAATTCAGCTATTCGAAGAGCAATTTTGAAAAATAGTACTAATGATAAGATTATTATTGGAAAAAAGATTGTTTATAAAGATGAAAAAACTGTTTTAAAGATTGAAAAGGATGATTTTAGTAAACGATTTATTGAGATTCAACATTATATTGAGAAATCTTTATTAGATATGTCTTACAGTGAAATTAATATTTATTATAATCATTATTATACGTCTACTACTTTTGAATTTAAAAAGATTCAAGTTTTTCCAATAGAATTTCAAGGAGAATATTATGAAGGAAATGATTTTGTTGCTGAAACTGATTTACAGAAAATGTTAAAAAGTCTAGTATCTTTCTATATTTGTTATCAATTAAAAATGTGTGAATGTATCAGCGAAGCAGCTGAAAACTTAAATCGTAATCAAATTACTAGAATGGCCTTAGATAAGATTGAGGAAAGAGAACTTATAGAAAGAAATGCTCTTCTACGTAAGAAAAATGAGGAAGCCTGCTTTAAAAATGTAGAAAATTATAAGAAGATTATTCAAATAGGTGATAGTAATGGATGAGACAAAAAAGATAGATAAGATGAATAAAGAAGATAAAAGTTATATTGACATTTTGAAGGAAGCACAAGCAAAATTTCCTAATATGGTTCTTCCTTCTATGGGAATGATAAATAATGAAGTGACGGTTCCGATTCAAGGTAGTGATTATATTCGGAAGAAAGGTGAATAAGGAGAAAATGAGCATGTTAAATCGAAAAGGACAAACATTGGTTGAGTATGTACTGATTATTTCTTTAGTGACTGTTGTAGCAATTGCAGCTGTTCGAATCTTTGGTGGGTATTTGAAAGATTCAATTACCAAGATGAGTTGCTCTATGATAGGAAAAGAATATGTAGAGTCAGATACAATTGGAAAAGGGTATTGTAAGGGTGATGAAGATAAGTTATTTGAGTAGTAACTTATTTTTTCTCATCATCACGAAAATAATAGAATGGAGTTAGAAAAGATGAAGTTATTCATTCATTGGAGGTATGATTGTGTTAGAAAATAGAAGAAGTTATCAGTATAGAGATGATTTGTCTCTTTATGGAAAATATTTACCTAAAGAGATGGTTCCCAATAAAAAATTTCAAAAAGAGATAGAAAAAGAGGTATGTTTTGATACAGATCCTTTATCATTAGCACTTTTTTATTATTTTGCTTTAAATAAGAGATTAGTTTATGATGAGGTGTTTGAAGCTTTTAAACAAGATTTAAGTATTGATATAGTAAAAGATATTTATAATAAAGATATTCATGAAGTTAGTTCTGGTAATAATAGAGTAATTTGTACAACTTGGACGGCTTTATTTGTATATTTTTTAAACAAGAATGGAATAGAGGCGGTGATTAGTGGGAGTGGAGTTCATCAATATGTTATCTTTAAAGCAAATGGTTATCTCTATCGGGTAGATGCAACAACAAATTTATTTGATCAAGAAAATAAGACAAATATGTCAGATTTAACTAGAGTGAAGTTAGGATTAAAACCTTGTGGTTTTCAAGTTATTAAAAAAAATGAGCAGTCAGGGATTAGTTTTCAAAATATTTTTGATAGTGATATTTCTTTAGATAATAGAATTATTTCTTCTTTTAGAAGAAATTTATATTATCAATTGGAGGATGTTTTGGAGAATGTTTCTTTACAAAAATTAGATATTCCAACAGAGTTTGAGGAGATTCAAGGAAAATTTTCTTTCATTCATACATTATTACTCCAAAGTCTCTTAGATGTAATTGGAGGAATGACCTACTTAAATAGTTTGATTCGTGTTATTTTATCACAAGAAGAGCAAAAACGTTTATCTTATGATTATTTAAAGGAGTTTGATGGAAAGAGTATTCATTATATACAATTAATTAATTATTCATTTGAGGAAAAAATTCATAAGTTTGATTATAATTTTCATTTTGATACAAATGGGTTAAATTTGGTTTATCGTGGAGGTGGATTAGAAGTTTTATCTAAAAGAAAAGCAAGAAAGTTGCAAGAAGAAAATGACAAAATTGATATTGAGGGGTTAGAGAAGATGAAATTTAAAAGAAGATAGGTAAGTAATATAATTTGTTTTAGTAAAGATGTAGGTTTGTATAAGTGTAAAAATAAAAAAAAGGATGTAATAGAAAAATTAACACTTAGAAATTCGGGTTAAATTAAGAGTTGATTTTAATTATAAATATGATAAAATATTTATAGAAAAGGAGTGAAGTAAAT
>CAYOCA010000068.1:0-6965 GCA_964402345.1 uncultured Muribaculaceae bacterium
CACATGTATGTCCCATAAATACCAGAATAATTAATAATCATATTTATAGACATACTTATACTCCACATTATACTTGTTGTGAAGAGAATAGAGTATGTCAAGAACAATGTGGTTCTTGTTGCCAATTTAGATAACGTAAACAATTTAAAAAAAAGATTTCTAATTAAGAGAAGTCTTTTTTTTGCCATATTTTTTATGATAGGCTTGGTTAAAAAAAGAAGAATAAAAATTTTTTTATAGGGAGTTATCCAATATTTCAAAGACATTTTTTATATTGTCGTGGATGATTAAATCGGCTATGTTATCCATAGGTGTTATGTCATTGTTAATTATTACTAAGTGTTTTCCATGAAAATATTGGATAAATGAAGAGGCTGGGTAGACTGTTAAAGAGGTGCCAACTACTAGTAAAAGATCTGCTTCTTTGATACTTTTTATAGCGGAAGTAACGATTTCTTCCTCTAGTGGTTCTTCATATAATACAACATTTGGTTTGATTAGATTTCCACAAGTACATGTGGGTTTCTTTTCTTCAGAGAAGATTTTTTCTGGTGGGTAATATTTGTGACATGATATACAATTGTTTTTGTAGATGGTTCCATGTAGTTCAAAGACATTTTTACTTCCTGCTTTTTGATGGAGTCCATCAATGTTTTGGGTAATGATACTCTTTAATTTACCTTGTTTTTCTAGTTTGGTTAGGTATTTATGACAGATATTAGGTAGTGCATTTAAGCAATTTAATTTATTACGATAGAATTGATAAAAATCATCAGGGTGATTTAGAAAGAAAGAATGGCTTAAAATTTCTTCAGGAGGATATTTATAGGATTCATTGTATAATCCATCTTTACTTCTAAAATCTTTTATTCCACTTGCAGTAGAGACTCCAGCTCCTCCGAAGAAAACAATATTTTTAGATTCTTTGATATATTGATTTAATTTTTCGATACTATTCATGATTGTCACCTAATAGTATTATAATATAAAAAGAAGATAAAAGACAATAAATTAAGAAGCGAATTTTGGCATTTGCCTAATTTTGTGGTATACTAGTGATGTTTGAGGGGGAATTGTGATGAAAAAAATTAATTATTTACTTTTATTTACAATGTTAATTGGGACACTATATTTTGTTGTCTTTGAATATGATCATAGTAGAATTTTGACTTACATTGCGGTGATTCCTGTTATTTTTATACCATTTTATTTAAAAAAGGGGAAAGGTTTTATTGATGATAAAGAATTATTATATTATAATTTATTTGTTTTTTTAGCTGATTTTCTAGGTTGTGTGGTAAATTTATATAATCAGATTTGGTGGTATGATTTATTTATTCATTTTTTATCTGGAATTTATACCTTTATAATAGCTTTCTATTTGCTAAATAAAATGAATATTAAGAAAAATTCTATCTGGTTTGATTTACTGTTTGGCATTTGTTTTGTCATGTTTATTGCTAGTGTTTGGGAGTTTTTTGAGTTTGGGGTAGACTACTTTTTAGGTATGAATTTACAACATCAAATTGATTCTGGAGTTGTGGATACGATGGAAGATATGATAGTAGCATTTTTAGGTGGTATGGTTGCTAGTGTGGTAGTATTAATTCGTAAGAAAATGGAATTTATATTGTAGAAAAATTATATATTGTAAAAGTGATTTTGTTTAAGAAGATATGTACTATTAGATTCGTGTAATTAAATAAAAAGTGAATTGTGGTGATACTGATGTTTAAAATTGGAAATGTAGAGATAAAAAATCGTATTGTTTTAGCTCCGATGGCTGGGATATGTAACAGTGCTTTTCGAAAGATTATCAAAGAAATGGGAGTTGGTCTTATCTATGCTGAGATGGTGAGCGATAAAGCAATTTTTTATAATAGCAAAAAAACACAGGATATGTTATATATGGAAGAATGCGAAAGACCAATTGCTCAGCAGATTTTTGGAAGTGATTTGGATACTTTTGTTTCGGCGGCAAAATATGTGTACAAGGAAATGAAACCTGATATCATTGACATTAATATGGGTTGTCCTGTTCCTAAAGTCGCTGTGAAATCACAGGCTGGAGCGGCACTTTTGAAAAATCCTGAGAAAATTCGTGAGATTGTACAAGCGGTCGTTCAAGCAGTTCCTGTCCCTGTTACGGTTAAAATTCGTAGTGGCTGGGATTTTGAACATATTAATGCTGTCGAAGTAGCCCGTATTTGTGAAGAATCTGGGGCATCAGCAATTACTGTTCATGGCCGGACAAGAAGTCAAGGGTATAGTGGTACTGTAGATTTAGAAATTATTAAGAAAGTAAAAGAGGCTGTTTCTATACCAGTAATTGGAAATGGTGATATTACTGACATAAAAACAGCTAAAAAGATGTTCGATGATACTGGAGTTGATGCCATTATGATTGGCAGAGGTTGTCTTGGTAATCCATGGTTGATTCGTGATTTAGTTGCTTATTTTGAACAAGGAAAAATATTAGCAAAACCAAGTTATGAAGAAAAAATTCAGATGTGTTTTCATCATTTAGATTATTTAATGAAGATAAAGTGTGAGAAAGTTGCTGTTTTAGAAATGCGAAGTCATGTGGCGTGGTATTTGAAAGGACTTCCTGATAACATTGAAGTTAAGAAGGCTTGTTTTCAAGTAACATCTGCAGAGGAATTAACAGGAATTCTTAAAAATTATTTGAATAAACTAAAGCGTTAGTGTATAATAGGTTTTATAAATTGTTATGGTTGGAGTGATTTTAGATGTATGGTATTAAGAATTTTTTGGAGAAGATGGTTGTACGGAAACGGGAAATAAATGAAATGATTTGCTTTAAAAAGTATCTTTAAAAATATTTTTTATGAAGTTCGTAATTGATGAGTTTGATATTTAAAGATTAGTTAGGAGCAATGATATTAAAGGATAAAAAAATTTAATTTAAGAAAGGTGAAGATAAAATGGAAGTTAATAGAAGTGAACAAGAAATGGTTAGACGGGGAAAGTTAGATAGTATTCGAGAGTATTGTAATCCTTATCCAGAAAGATATGAGGTAAATCACAGCATTAAAGAAGCAAGAGAGTTAGAAGATGGAACACAAGATGTTAGAATTGCTGGTAGGATTGTTTTTTTAAGAAAAATGGGAAAATTAAGTTTTCTTAGAATTCGTGATATTGAAGCATCTATTCAGGTTTCTATGCAATTAGATTTAGTTGGAGAAGATGCTTATAAGTTTATGAAATCTAGTCTTGATGTAGGTGACTTTATTGGCGTAGTAGGAGAAATGGTTACTACTCAAACAGGAGAAAAAACTTTAAGGACGCATGAATTTACTTTTTTAGGAAAAGCATTAAGACCATTACCAGAAAAATTTCATGGATTAGCAGATCAAGAGATGAAGTATCGCAACCGTTATGTAGATTTAATAATGAATGAAGATTCGAGAGAGAGATTTTTACTTCGTAGTAAATTGATATGGGAAATTCGTAGTTTTTTGAATCAACATGGTTATATAGAAATTGAGACACCAATTTTGAATAATAAGGCAAGTGGAGCATTAGCTCGTCCTTTCACTACACATCATAATGCCCTAGATATTGATTTGTATTTAAGAATTGCTCCCGAAACATATTTAAAAAGAGCAATTGTTGGTGGATTTACTAAAGTATATGAATTCGCTAGATGTTTTCGTAACGAAGGTATGGATACTACCCATTTACAGGATTTTACAATGTTAGAAGGATATGGTGCATATTTAAATTATCGTGATAATATGAAATTTTTGCAAGAGATGATTCAAACAGTTGTTCAAAATTTATTTGGTAAGTTAGAATTAACAATTGGTGGAGAAGTGATTGATATTAGTGGAGATTGGGAAAATATTAGTATGAGAGATTTAATTTTAAGGTATTGTCCTATTGATATTAATGAGGCTAATACGAAAGAAACATTACTTTCTTGGATTAAGGAAGAAAAATTAGATATTGATAGTGATACACCATTAGAAGATATGGGATATGGTAATTTAGTAGATCAATTGTATAAAAAGGTTGCTAGATGCCAGGTAGTAAAACCTATTTTCTTAACTGAACATCCTATTAGTTTGTCACCTCTTGCCCGAGCAAATGATACGAATCCTAATTTAACAGATCGTTTTCAATTAATTATTAATGGTGCAGAGATTATTAACGCTTATTCGGAGTTAGTTGATCCAATAGAACAAGAGAAGAGATTAGTCGAACAAGCTGAATTAAAGAGTAATGGTGATGAAGAAGCAATGATGATGGATCGAGATTATATTAATGCAATGGAATATGGAATGCCACCTATTAGTGGCTGGGGAATTGGGATTGATCGATTAGTACAAATTTTAACAGGTGCTGATAATATTAAGGATTGTGTCTTATTTCCTTTAATGAAACCAGAAGAGTAAATATGTTTTATTATGAAAAATAAATAGATTAAGTGAAATTTAGTCTATTTTTTTTGATAATCAATATTGATATTTTAAGATAAAATACATTCTTTTTTGGGATTTATTGGTTAAATTTCGTAAACAAAGTGCTAAAACTATGGTAAAAATTAAAGAACGTGTTATAATGATGGTGGAGGTTAAGAAATGAGAAAGAAATATGGTTTATTTAAAGTATTAACAGTATTGTTATTACTTGTAGTAGTTGCTACTTGGTTCATTAATGGTAGACAAGGTGAAGTTAGTTATTTAGCACTTTTTGATGTTTTCTTTAACTATATTCAATCTTTTTATTATTTCTTTGATACGGCAGTTTTTATTTTAGTGGTAGGTGGATTCTACGGTTTGTTAAATCGTATTCCTGCTTATAAAAAACTATTAAATCAAATTGCAGACAAAGTATCAGGGAAAAGTAGATTGTTTGTTATTGTTACGACGATTGTGTTTGCATTACTTTCATCTTTGACAGGACTTAATGTTACTTTATTGTTGTTTATTCCTGCTATTGTATCCATTATATTGCTATTAGGTTATGATAAGTTAGTAGCGTTATCAGCAACAATTGGTGGTGTATTGGTTGGACTAATTGGAGGAGTATTCTTAACATTTAAAGATGCTTCTAGTTATTATGAAGTGACTTATACTACATTTGATAAGTTAGTTGGATTAGATAGTCATTTTGCTACTATTTTCCCACGAATTTTATTATTAGTAGTTGCTACTGGTTTACTTGTTTTCTATATTGTTAAGCATATTAAAAAACAAGAAACGAAAGAAGTACAGTATGATTTTTCAAAAGGGGATAATTTATTGGTCGAAGTTAAAGATAGAACTGGTAAAAAGGTAAATGTTGATGATACTAAAGTTAAAGTATGGCCATTCTTATTAGTTATTGTTATTTTCTTTGTACTATTGGTTTTAGGATATTTCCCATGGTCAAGTTTATTTGGAATTGATTGTTTTACTAAATTTCATACTTGGTTAACAGAACTTGCTATTGGAGATTACACTGTATATACTAATTTAATTTCTAGTAATTTTGCTGCATTTGGAGATTGGGGTAGTTTAGGTAGTTATATGATGGCAATCTTCTTAATGGTTTTCTTTGGATTTATTTTGAAATTAATTTATCGAGTTAAATTTGAAGATGCGATGGATGGATTTATCTATGGTGTTAAGAAGATGATTCCTGCTACTATGGTTGCTATCCTTGCATATTGTGTTTTAGTTTGTAGTTACAATAATGGATTTATTGAAACAATTATTACTAATGCCGCAGATAAATTTGGTGATAACGTAGGAATTCATTCATTGATTACAATTATTGGAAGTATTACGAATGTAGATCTTTATTATACATCTGCTGGAGTATTTACTTCTATTGTGAGCAGTTTAACAGATAGTGCTAATTTATCTGTGTATGCAGTAATGTTCCAGAGTTTATATGGATTAGTTCAGATTATTGGACCTACCAGTTTACTACTTATTGTTGGTTTATCTTATTTGGAAGTTCCTTATAAGACGTGGGTTAAGTATATTTGGAGATTTGTAGTTGAGTTATTAATTATTATATTTATTGTATTGATGATTGTATCTTTACTATAATTTAAAAAAAGTTGCTACTTGGGTAGTGACTTTTTTTTCGTGGTGGAAAGATAAAGAAAAATTAAATTAGTTTTTTATTAGCCTGTTGAAAATCCATAATTTCTAGGAAATTATCAATGTATTGTTCTTTTTCGTTTTTGTAGTTTAAATAATAAGCGTGTTCCCACATATCAAGTCCAATTAATGGGATTAAATTATAATAATAAGGATTTTCTTGATTAGCAAGATTTATTATTTCTAGTTTGTGGTTCTTTTGGACAAGAAATGTATAACCTGATCCTTTTAAAGATAGAGCTTTTTCTTTTAATTTTTGTTTGAAATTTTCTAAACTACCAAATTGTTGATTAATTTTTTCTTGTAGTAATGTATTGGGTGGTGTTTTATTAGGAGAAATACTTTGAAAGTAGATATCGTGGTTAATGACGCCTCCAAGATTAAACATAATGTTTTCTTGATCTTTTATGTTAAATTCCATAATATGTTTAGATAAATCTGTTATGGAGTAGTTATATTGGTAATTGTTTTTGCTTAAAAGTTTATTTAGGTTATTTAGATATTTTTGCTGATGTTTTTGATGATGTAGACCTAAAGTATGTGTATCAATATATGGTTCTAGAGCATCATACTTGTAAGGTAAGGGGTTTAATATGTACATATGTTACCTCCTAAAGTATTATATGAATTCTAGTAGGATATATTCTTTTTCAATAAGTAGATTTAATTTTGGTTTTGATATATTTTTTAGTCAATCTATTTTTAATCAAAAAAACTAACTATTTCTAGTTAGTGATTTATTACTTTAATATGATAAGGACTGGATCTAAAATCCATGGACTTTAGTCCGTAATTTCTTTAAGAACTTGTAGATTTATTTTGACTCTTTATGTATAATAACCGTAGGTG
>CAYOCA010000069.1:0-6821 GCA_964402345.1 uncultured Muribaculaceae bacterium
GAAAATATTTAAAAATTTTAATAAATATTTCTTTTTTTTTGATTGATTTAATGATATACTTACAGTAGGATAGTGATAATATGAATGGAGAAAATAATATTGTAAATAGAATAAATGAAATTGCAAGGGAATATAATTTAACTCAAGAGCAAGTTCAGACTTTAACTCGCAAATATCAAACTGATCCAAGGGATAAAGGAAAAATTGAGCAAGAAATCAAAAATACTTGTGGATTTTATCAACATCAAAATAAATTAGCAAATGCTATAAATATGACTAAACCTTTAGAATTTGGAAAAAATTATTATGTAACTGCTTTTGATAAAAATAGTAATATATATTTACAACCAGTATCCGTTGTAGTGACGAATCCAGAAACTTCAGAAGTATTAGTGGAAAATACCTTTAAAGGTTATCAAAAACATTCTGGAGTAGATGACATTGAAATTGCAATTTGTCAAATTGGCACATTATTAGATTTTGATATTGCTGAAGAGTACCGTTTATATAACAATAACAAACAAAAAGATTCAATTATTATTAGAGATATTGTGAATGAAAATGAATTTTATGATGTCGAAAATCTTAAAAAAAGGTTTAACAAGTTAATTAATAATGGAAAATTAAAGAAGGAAAAATGGGTAGAAATTAGTGAAAAATTAACAGTCGCTAATACTAAAGAAGATTATAAAATGATAGTTGATTATGGACTAAATATTTTAAAAAGTCTTCCAAGTATTTTAGAAGAAGATTACAATAAATTAGAAAATAAATACTTTGATATGTTACTATTTGATTGTTTAATTAATCAAAGTGAAAGAAATTTTAAAGATTATGGAATCCTTTGCGATAGAGTGACAAAAAGATATTCTTTTGCCCCTTTATTTGATAATGTTTTCCCATCTATTTTAAAAAATAACGATGTTATATCGGTAAATGGAATAACTTGTAATCGTTATGAATTAATAGAATGTTTGTTTTACAATTACTATGATAAGATAAAAAATAGAGTTGATAAAATTTTAACAAACAAAAATCGTTATCTTCAAAATATTGATATCATTTTAAAATATAATGTGGATTTAAGTAGTTACAATATGATTATGAATAATATGATAACAAACATAAATTATTTTGAAAGATTAAATAATGAAAGAAATTTAGTGACTAATAACAGAAGTGCTGGTTATGTAAGTATTGTTCAATTGTTTTTAGCACTTGGTATTATTGTTGCATTTTCAATCTGTATTGCTTATTTACTATATTGTCTTAAATAGTTATATTTTGACTCGAAAAAAACTTAGTATTTTTAAAAGTACTGAGTTTTTTTAGCTATTAAATTTATCGATAAAATTTTACCATTCAAAAGACAATTTTATGTAAAATTTATGTCAAATTAAAAAAATCCAAAATTGAAATTTAGAAAGCTAAATAGTGAAATTAGACATAAAAATTTATAAAAAGAAATTTAATTATTCATAATAATGGATAATTAAATTATATTTTCTAATAAATATCAGAGAATATAACCTCCAAAAATCAAATTTAGAAATTTGTAATAAAAAAATCAATATGTTATAGTGCAACTCGAAGGGAGGGATAACATATGCTAAATCAAGTAGTTTTAGTTGGAAGATTAGTAAAAGATCCAGAGTTGCGTGTGACAGAAAACGGTAAAAAAATTGCCACTGTTACCTTGGCGGTACCACGTAATTACAAAAATATAAATGGTGAATATGATACAGATTTTTTAGAATGCACACTTTGGACAAACGTCGCTGAAAATACTAGTGAGTACTGTCAAACTGGAGATATGGTTGGCGTGAAGGGAAGAGTACAAACAAGAATTATTCAAAGTGAAGATGGTACGAGAAAAAAGAAAACAGAAATAGTAGCAGAAAAAGTAACTTTTTTAGCTCAAGCACCCGCTAATAAAGATACAACTTTAGAACAGAAAAAGAAAGATCCAACTTTAGAAAAGAAAACTAAAGAAACTTCTACTGAAAAGCAAAAAAAAGAAGGAAAGCAAGAGAAGAAAGCAAAAGAATAAATCTTCTCTTTTTCTATTAAAAAGGAAATGTAAAATTATCAATTATCAATTGTAAATGTAATTAGATTGTGCTAGACTAATATTAATGGTGATGCTTATGATAAGAAAGAAAAATCAAAATGATAAAATTATAAAATCTAAAGAGATTATAAAAAAGGAAAGAGAAAAAATTAAAGAGGAAAAATGTAAAATAAGAATGGAAAAAAGTAAAAAATTTTATAATACAAAATTTGGCAAATTAATAAAAAAAATATTGATAACTAAAGATGATACCAATGCTTCTCCTAGTCTAAAGGGACAAATTTTTTCAGTATTATATTTTGAATTTTTAGGTTTTATTTTGTGTATTTTACTTATGTTTGTTTTAAGTGGAGGAAAGAATTTAATAAGGTTGTATAAAGAATTAAGCAAGTTTATTGATGTGTATGATACGATTACTTCAAATTATTATGGTGAGTTGGATAAAGAGGAGTTAGTAAATAAAGCAATTGAATCGATGATGAAAGAAGCAGGAGATAGTTACACGACTTATACAGATAAAGAGGTTACAGACAGTTTTTTAGAAAATGTTGATGGAAGTTATGAAGGAATAGGTTGCTATGTTTCTATGACAGAAGATGGTAGTATTTATGTATTAGATGTTTTTGACGATGGACCTGCTCAGAAAGCTGGTATTCAAGCAGGGGATATTATTTTAAAAATAGATGGGGAAAACTATCAAGGAAAAACAAGTGAAGATATGTCAAATTACGTTAAAAATAATCAAAATAGCAAGATAACGTTAGTAATTAAAAGAGATGATCAAGAAAAAGAATTTACAATTGTTAGAGAAAAAGTTTCTATTCCAAGTGTTTCTAGTAAAGTAATAGAGTCAAATGATAAGAAAATTGGTTATATTGATATTTCGATATTTTCTGCTGTAACGACAGAGCAGTTTAAGGAGCAATTAGAAGAATTAGAGAAAAAAAATATTCAAGGGTTAGTAATCGATGTAAGAGATAATACCGGTGGATACTTAAATACAGTAACAGATATTGTCAATTTATTTTTAAAAAAAGGAGAAGTCATTTATCAATTAGAAGATGATGATGGTACAAAAAAAATTAAAGATACAACGAAGGAGAGTAGGAATTATCCAATAGCTGTACTTGTAAACGCTGCTAGTGCATCTGCTTCTGAAATTTTAGCATCAGCTATCAAAGAAAGTTATGATGGTTATGTAGTAGGAATGAATACCTATGGAAAGGGGACAGTTCAGCAAACCAAGCAACTATCTGATGGAAGTATGATAAAATATACTGTTCAAAAATGGTTGACTCCAGATGGAAATTGGATTAATGAAACAGGAGTTACACCAACAAATAAGGTTGAATTAAATTCAGAAACAGAAACAGATGAGCAACTAGAGGCAGCCTTAGAATTGCTAGAAAAAGATATAAAATAAATTTTATAAATATAAAGTTTATTTTTTTTATGGAATGAAAGCATCAAAAAATTACCAAAATATGGAAATTTATGTTATAATGATATTACTTAATAAAACTAGGAAGGAGTGAATTAGTTATGTTAAGGTTTATTATATGTGAAGATAATAAAGATTTTCTAGGTAGACTTAGTAATATAGTAAACAAAGTAATGATGCCCTATAACTTTGAATACAAAATTAGTAAGTTTACTGAATATAATAAAGAAGTAGAAGAATTAATAGCAAGAAAGAATGAACAAAAAGTTTATGTACTTGATATAGAATTACCTGAAATATCTGGATTAGAAATTGCATCTGAAATAAGAGAGAAAGATTTAGAGAGTATTATTATTTTTGTAACATCTCATAATGAGTTTAAAAATGATATCTTTTATTCTAGGTTACTCGCGATTGATTATATTTCTAAAGATAGGTTTTGGACAAATCGATTCGAAAGTACCATCGATTATACTGTGAAAGCGATCAATAAAAGAAGGGTATTATCATTTGAATTTAATTATAACTCTTATAGAATTCCTTTTGATGATATTTTATATATCGAGAAAGTTCAGGATAATCAGAAATGTATTATTAACACTGAAGATGGGAAACAGTTTGAAATAATATCTAGTATTTCAAAATTAATTAAAGAATTAGGTCCAAGTTTTTTTCAATCTCATAAATCCTGTATTGTAAATGTTGAAAAAATAAAGAAAATCAATTATGCAGATAATACTATTACATTTAAAAATGGAAAATGTGTATATTTATTATCAAACAGGAAAAAGAAGCAGTTGAGAGAGTATGTGGCAAGTTATTAATTCAAGTATTAATGCTTATATTGGTATATTAATCATGCTAATAACAACCCTTGTTTTTGGAAAAATAATCTTAAATGAAAAAGTTAAAATATCAAAACTAGACTGTTGCTTATTAATTGTTTTTGTTGGAATATTACAAACCATTGTAGGATTAAATTTTGAAGGAGCATTAAAAACGGTTGTAATGACACTTTTAAATGTTTACTTTTACATAAAAATTTTTAACATATCGTATAGAGAATCAATACTTATTAGTCTTTTAGAAATGCTAATATTAATAATACCAGATTTACTAGAACTCTTTTTTTTAACAAAAATATTAGGACTTTCTAAAGAAAGGTGTTATGAATTTTATGCTAGAAGTATTGCATCAAATATTATCATTTGTATTTTATTAATTATAATTGTATATTCAATAAAAGAAATATTAAGAAAATTAATTAACACCAAAATAGAAAAAAACACCAAAATACTCTTTTTTTTAATATTAACATTTATATGTATTGGTCTATTTTTTTATACATTGATAAGAGAATATAGACTAAGTGATAATATTATCTTATATATTATTTCAATAATTGTACTAGCAATAGTCTTATTTAGTTTGATAAAAGAAACAATAAATAATAATAAATTAATAAGAGAATATGATAAATTACTAGAATTTATGGTTACATATGAAAATGAAATTGAAAAACAAAGAGTATTAAGACATGAGATAAAAAACGAATTTAGAACAATTAGAGCCAAAATTAATGATAAACAAGAGGATAAAGAAATAGTGGAATATATAGATGAAATAGTAAATGATAAATATGAAGTCAAACAAGAAAAATATGCCAAATTTGGTTATTTACCACCTAATGGAATAAAAGGGCTATGTTACTTTAAAGTACAAGAGGCAGAAGAAAAGGGAATAAAAGTTTCATTAAACATTTCAAAAAGAATCAAACAATCAAGTATATATGAATTGGATACAAAAAATCAAAGAGATTTAGGAAGAATACTAGGAGTATTTTTAGATAATGCAATTGAAGCAAGTTTAAACTCCGAACAAAAACAACTAGGAATTGAAGCATATATAACTAAAGAAAAAGAATTTAAGATAATTATTTCAAATACTTACAATAATGAAATAGATAAAGAAAAAATAGGAAAAGAATCCTTATCAACAAAAGGAAAAGGAAGAGGTCATGGGTTATTACTAGTAAAACATATAGTAGAAAATAATAAACTATTTGAAACGTTTACAGATATTCAAGAAAAAATATATGTTCAAACAATAATAATAAAAAAGAAAATTTAATTATATAACAGTTCCATTGAATTAATTTGAAAATCTTGTATAGAATAACTATGCAAATTTTTCTAAAAAATAATTTATAATCATTTAAAAATAGCATTTTTTCTTTTTAATCAAAAATTATTAAACTGAAAACCACATTTCAAATTTTTAAATGTGGTTTTCAAATTCTTTAATTGTGATGTACATCAAAATCTATTTAAAAAATAATAAAAAAGTATAGAAAACTCTATACTAAAACAATTTATTATTTTTCAATTAAGCATTTTGGCATTTTTGCTTCATCCATAAACCAATACCAGCATCCTTGTGTTCCTGTAGTAGCAGCACCTAATCCAATCTTTGCTAATAAATCAGCAATAAAACTCATTTTTACATTCCTCTCTTTCTATTCTTTTTTATGCTTAAATTAATTAACGAATAATTAATTAAACACCATAACGGTAAGACTTATAATTATTATATGGCAAATGAAATGTTTTATAAGTAATAGGTAAAATCATAATAACTGCTTCAAACATACCTATTAATAAATAATTCACAATATAATAATCTTTCAAAAATATAATTAAAATAGTATAAACTATTCCTAAAATAGAACTAATATACTTAAACCTTTTTCTCTTTTTTTCATTAACTAGAGGTCTTTTATAAGTATCAGCAGGTGCATAAAGAAATATACATACATTGCATATCAATGCAAATAATATTGTAATTCCAAATGGCAAAACCAAATATTTACAAAGAAATGCCCCTCCAATAAACATAACAAGAGATGATATCAAGCAATAAATACTTTTACTAGCGTGAATCCCAAAGGCTTGGGATCGAATAACATTGTAAGAAATTAATAGCATAATTACTTCTTTAAATATTCCTAATAAATAGGATAATAAAAAAATTATAATCATTTTTGTTAAAGTCAAATAAATTGTTTCTAACCCATAAGCAATAATTTCAATTTCCTCATCGCTATATTGTCTATTTTTTGTAATAAATTTAACAGATAAATTTAAAAATTTTTTCTTCATTACCTCACCTACAAGCAAATTATAAAACAAACTATTATAAAGTTTTGAATATTCTTCATAAATGATAGGTAATAAAAAAATAGTTAATAAAAATTAACTAGAAAATAACAAAAAATAACGTTTACGACACGTACAATTTTTTTGAGAATTT
>CAYOCA010000070.1:0-6815 GCA_964402345.1 uncultured Muribaculaceae bacterium
GATGACCGTGAAAAACATTTACAAATATTTAATGATATTTTATCTAAAATATTAATGATTAAGAGAAAAACAAGATTTCTAGAAAGTGCAATGAATATTAGCTTAGATATTCTTAGGTGAGAAAAATTATAGAAGAAACGGTGGTAAAATGAAGGTTGGTATTTATTCGTTAGGTTGTAAGGTTAACATTTATGAAAGTGAATATGTAGAATGTCTGTTAAAAAATCATGGGTATGAAATTGTTCCTTTTGAAAGTTTAGCGGATATTTATATTATTAATACTTGTAGTGTTACAAATGAAAGTGATCGAAAAAGTAGAAAGATAATTCATCAAGCAAGACGTCAAAATGAGAAGGCTCTTATTGTGGTTATGGGTTGCTATAGTCAAGTAAAAAATGAAGAAATAGATGCTGATATTATATTAGGAAATAAAGATAAGAGTCGGATTTTGGAATATATTGAGGAATATTTTGCTAAAAAAATGCCAATTAAAAAAATTTATGACTTACGTGAGAATATTCCTTTTGAATCTATGAGTATTAATCATTTTGATAATCACACTAGAGCGTTTGTTAAGATTCAGGATGGTTGTAATGCATTTTGTAGTTATTGTATAATTCCGTATACAAGAGGGTCAATTCGCAGTAAGAAAAAGGAAGATGTTATAAAAGAGGTTACTACTTTGGTAGAAAATGGTTATCAAGAAATTGTGTTAACAGGTATTCATACTGGTAAATATGGAATGGATCTAGAAAATACTAATTTAGAGGATTTGTTAAAGAGTTTAATAGAAATTAAGGGAATTTATCGTATTAGATTATCTTCCATTGAGATTAATGAGATTACAGAAGGTATTATGAATTTAATTCAAAATTCATCTATTATTGCAGGACATTTTCATATTCCATTACAAAGTGGTTCGGACAAGATATTAAAATTAATGAATCGAAAATATGATGTAAATTATTTTGTTAATAAAATTAATATGATTCGTAACCTTCGAGAAGATATTTCTATTACAACGGATTTAATTGTTGGTTTTCCAAAAGAAAGTGAAGATGAATTTCGAGAAACTATTCAAACTATTCAAAAGATAAGATTTACCAAGATTCATACTTTTCCTTATTCATCTCGAGAAGGAACTTTAGCTAGTGTTATGGATCATCAAGTAGATGGTAGAGAAAAGAAAAAAAGAGTTCATGAAGTATTAAAATTATCTAATCAATTAGAAAAAGATTATTATCAAATGTATATTGGAAAGATAATGGAGGGAATTACAGAAAAAAGGCGAGATGGTCGAGTAGTGGTTCTTACATCTAATTATATTTCTGTTATCGTCAATGAAGTAATTGATAATAATAAAAGAGTATCTGTTATTATCGAAATGGTTGATGATGACTGTCTGGTTTATGGTAAGATTATATAGTAAAAGTTTTATTTATGAAATCGTATCATTTCTTTTTGTACTTAGAAATTATTATTTTTATGTTAAATATTGTTTATCATTTATTTGATAAATTTTTTTAATTCTTAAATTTGTACTAGAGAAAACTAAGAATAAGTGTATTTGAGTAAAGAATGAGTTTTTTTTGTTTTGAATATTGATGGTAACTATTTTTTATTTTTTGATGGGAAGCAAATGTTAAATTTTGTTGTAATTTACTTTATTTTTGATAAAAAGTTTGATACAATGTATTTTGTAGGAAATAAAGGTGAGTATTAATGGGAAAGATAATTGCAATTGTGAATCAAAAAGGAGGGGTAGGTAAAACTACAACTAGTATTAATTTGTCTGCTTCTTTAGGTGTATTGAATAAAAAAATACTATTAGTTGATTTAGATCCACAGGGAAATGCTACTACAGGTGTTGGTGTTGATAAGGGTAGTATTAATAGTAGTATTTATGAAGTTTTGGTAATGAAAGTTCCTATTGAGAAGGCTATTATTAAGACGAAGAGTAAGAATTTATTTTTGTTACCTGCTTATTTAAATTTAGCTGGAGTAGATATGGAACTTATGGAATTAGAAAGAAAATACAGATCGGAAGGTAAGAAATTTAATCGTGTTCTTCGTTTAAAAGAGGAATTAGAAAAAGTGAAGGATCAATTTGATTATATCTTTATTGATTGTCCTCCATCTTTGGGAATTCTTACCACCAACGCATTAGGAGCAGCAAATAGTGTATTGATTCCAGTTCAATGTGAGTATTTTGCTTTAGAAGGAATCATGCAGTTGATTAATACAATTATGTTAGCTCAAAAGAAAGTAAATCCTAATCTAGACATTGAAGGTGTACTTTTGACGATGCTTACTACAAATACAAATTTAGGTTTAGAGGTAGTAGAAAGTATTAAAGGATTCTTTAAAGAAAGAGTTTATGATACCATTATACCAAGATTGATACGCTTGGCGGAGGCTCCATCTCACGGAAAACCAATTTTAGAATATGAGCCTAGAAGTAGGGGTACTTTGGCATATTTGAATTTGGCGAAGGAGGTTATCGAAAAGAATGGAACAAAAAAAGAAAGCGTTGGGTAGAGGACTAGAGCAGTTGTTTAGTAGTGAGGTATTAGATTTTGACACGTTTGAGGATAATATCATGGAGAGCGCTAGTGAAGCTGATATTATTCAGATTCGTCTTTCAGATATTAGACCTAATCCTTTTCAACCAAGAAAAAAATTTGATAAAGAGGCATTAGATGAGTTAGCGACTTCTATTCGTAATTATGGTGTGTTTCAACCAATTATCGTTAAAAAAAGTATTAAGGGATATGATTTAATCGCAGGTGAGAGACGACTTAGAGCATCAAAATTAGCGGGAATGGATACAATTCCAGCAATCGTCAAAGAATTTTCTGATGAAGAGATGAGAGAAATTGCTTTGTTAGAAAATTTACAAAGAGAGAACTTGTCATCTATTGAGTTAGCGTGGGCATATAAAGGGATTATTGATAGTTTACATATTCGTCAAGAAGATTTAGCGTTAAAAATTGGAAAAAGTCGTAGTCATGTTACAAACATGTTAGGATTATTAAGATTACCTAATGATGTGCAAGATATGGTTTTGGATAATCGTTTGTCAATGGGGCATGCTAGAGTACTTAGCAAGATGGAAGATAATCAAAAAATTGAGGAATTAGCGAAAGATGTTGTTGAAAAGAACATCAGTGTAAGGGAATTAGAAAACATTTCAGGTCATGAAGATGTTATAAAAAAAGTTCCTATTGCTAGACAATCAAAGGCAAATGAATATCAATATGTAGAAGATGAACTTCGCGATATATTAGGTACTAAAGTTAAGATTGATTCAAAAAAAATAGAAATTTTCTTTGAATCAAAGGTGGATTTGACAAGAATTTTGGATATTTTGAATGTAAAAGTAGATTAAAAAAGTTTACTTTTTTTTGATTGTTAATTATTAGTTATTATTTTATCTTTTTAAGTTCATATTTTTTCGAGATAAATCATTGAGAAAATTATCTTTTAGTTTTGTGTTATGATGGGAATACGTCAATCATTCAAAAGTAGTTAAGTGGTGTTGATTATTGTCGTATATTGTAGTTTGAAATGAATTGAAATGGGAGTAAGTTTCTGACTATAATATTGTTTGTAAGGAATTACTAGAATGTGAGGTGTAGAATTAAAATGAACGGTAAAGTAAAGTGGTTCAACAATGAAAAAGGATATGGATTTATTGATCATGCAACAGGTGAAGATATTTTTGTCCATTATTCTGCTATTAAGCAAGATGGTTATAAGACTTTATCTGAAGGACAAGTGGTTAATTTTGATTTAATTGAGACTCCTAAAGGACTTCAGGCAATTAATGTTACTACGTCTATTGATTCAAAAGTAATAAGTCATAACTAGTGTATTATTATGCTAGTTTTTTTGTATTAAAAAAACTCTAATTTTGTTCAAAAGAGAGTTCGTTTAATTTAGCAATGATTATTTTTGAAAATTCAATACTTGTTTGGAAAATAGAGTCGTGAGTGGTATATTTGCTGTTAAAGGTGTTTGCTTCTAGTATTGGCATGACAAATATTTGGTTATTGATTGTTGTAATTCGAATAGATATTTGGAAACATGATGTTTGAAAACTTGTTATTTTACTAGAGGTGTTACTATTTTTTGATAGATAAGGTTGATTATCTAGTAAAATTTCGTAGTTGGAAATTTCATTAATGTTACATTTAAAATTATTTTGTTTATTATGAAAAACGATGTTTGACTGATTATCTATAGAAATACCTGAACCATTTTTATTTATTTTTTGATAGATAGGTATTATATTACATAAATAAGACGTTTTTTCTTGAATAATTTTTTCCCTGTCATTTGAATTATTTATCATATTTGTAAATTTTTCTATTTTAGTAGTTCCATTTACTTCTAATAAAATGTTGTTTAGAAGAATGACTTTACTCATTAGATTATTTTTAATAATTTGACAAGTAAGATTTGTATAAGGGTAGGCTCCATAATTATTTTCTGATATTACCCATAAATATTGATTAGTTAAAATTAGGTAATATATTTTATTTGTTAGTAGTTCTTTGGAGTATACGACAGTTAAGTAGGTTTCTTGAAGTGGAAGTAATTTTGCAATTTGTTTCGCTTTTTCTTCATTTATATCAGGGCAATCATTTGTTATGAAATAGGTTTTGTTTTCTGATGGTTCTTCATTTGTTTTTGGAATAGGGAATAGGTTTTGAAAAATTGTTGAGGTTTGTAGTAGTTGTTCTAGATTATCGTTTTCTTTCATTTTTGTGTTATACTTATTTTGGAGGTTATTTAACATATTTTTTAACATATTTTCATATCCTTTCATTATTTCATTTTAATATGAAAATATGGATATTTCAATATGAAAATGATTGTTTTACTAATTTTTTTACTAATAATGTTTTTATGTTATTAGAAGATTGTATTAAATTTTGTTTTTAATAGAAGTTGAGTTAGCTTAATAATTTTGAATAGTTATAAAAAGAGTCTTTGAGTAATTATTGCTTATTATGAGAAGTAATGTAATTATTACTAGTTTAGGTTTAAAATGTCATTATTAAAAAATAGGTTATTTAGGTTTGAGGTTTGAAGTAGGTAAGGAGCAGTAGATTTTATGGAAGAGAAGTATTATGAAACTACAAGTTCACTGGTTATTGGGATTATTTTCTTGGTATTAGGAATCGTTTTGCTAATAGGTAGAGAACAGATGTATCATTATATGGTTAGTATTGTAGTTTTTGTATTATTAGCAAAATCTTTTTTGAATATGGTAAGATTTTTTTTCCGAAAGAAAAATTGCCATGACGGCAATCAAAATTTTTTATCTAGTATGTTTCATTTGTTTTTATCTTTTCTTTTTTGTTTCATTCCTAATTTATCTTTAGGAATCGTTCCGTTTCTTTTTGCCATTTATTTGATTATTATTGGTTTTTCAAGATTTATCATGTGTTTTGTTTCTATTAAGAATGGTGAATTTTTAGAATTTACTTCTATTTTTATGGGGATAATTTATATAGGAATCGCAGTTCCTATTTTAAAGTCTCCTGTTACAAATTTAGATACCTTTTTAATTTGTTTTTCTTTCTATGTATTGTTGTTAGGTGGTTCTTTTTTATATGATTTTATGATTCAATCTTTTTCTATTAAGGAAAGAGAAAAATTTAAAAGAAGTATTAGGATTACATTACCAAAAATTGTGGAGTCAATTATTCCGTATTCTGTAATGATGGAAATTAATCGTAATTTAGAGGAAAAGAGTGGATATCAGTATTCTTATTGCTTTGATTTAGAAGATTCTTTGAGTGACTTAAATATTTTGATTCATACATCTAATCGAGGTATGAATCGGATGGGTCATATTGATATTTTTTTTGAAGGAAATGTTATTTCTTATGGAAATTATGATGAGGGCTCTAGGAGATGGAAAGAGATTTTTGGAGATGGAGTTTTGTTTATTACTAAAAAATATAAAGAGTATATTAATTTTTGCATTGATAATAGTAAAAAAACTGTTTTTGATTTTGGTATTCGTTTGAGTGAAAAACAAAAGAGGCAAGTTCGAGAGAAAATTAAGGAACTGTTGGATAATACAGTTTCTTGGAATTTTCGAGAGGATAAAAAATATAGTAATGGTAATAGTTATGCTGCTAAGTTATATAAAAAAACGAATGCTAAGTTTTATAAATTTAAAAAAGGGAAATATAAGACTTATTTTGTGTTAGGAACAAATTGCTGTTTTTTGGTTGATGATGTTGTTGGAAAGAGTGGTATGGATATTCTTAGTATGAATGGAATTATTACACCTGGTACTTATTATGACTATTTAAATAGAAAATTAAAATTGAAGAAAAGCAATGTGATTTCTAAGGAAATTTATAATTTTGATAGAAGAGCTAAGTAATTTTTTTTCAATTCATGGATTTTTTATTGGGATATATCTAGAAAACATGAATTTATGATAATTTACGAAAAAAGTTAGGAATACCTGGTTATTTATATTATGTCTTTTTTTTTAGAATTCATAAGATAGATTAGAAAAGGAGGAAGATAATGATGTTTTATAATGATAATATGGGACGTGATGATGTAGATATTAACATTACTAATACAAACCAGAATGTCAATACAAATGATAATATGAATTATAATGAAATGGGGGCAATGTCTACGGGACCACAAATGGGTAACATTATGAGTCCTATTATTGAACCAGGAAGAGAAAGAATTGTAAATAGAACTTTTATTCATGAAGTGCCACATGTATGTCCCATAAATACCAGAATAATTAATAATCATATTTATAGACATAC
>CAYOCA010000071.1:0-6802 GCA_964402345.1 uncultured Muribaculaceae bacterium
CTAAATTTGACTAATTTATTATTTTATGCTATATTTTCTATTGTCGCTACATCTTATTTTAATTTATTTGACAAATAGTTAATATTCATTTATAATTTTTACTATAGAGGTGGTATGATGTACAATGATAGAATTACGTTAAGTAGTCAAGAGATTCTTGAGAAAGAATTTAAGATTGATGCTAGAGGATATCGTTTACAAGAAGTAGATAAATTTTTAGATGTTGTCATTCACGATTATAATGAATATAATAGTATTATCAAGGAAATTGCAATTAAAAATAATGAATTATATGAGGAAAACGAAAAATTAAAACAGGAGATGCGAAATTTAAAATCCAATTTGGATGCTTTAAAACATGCTGAAAAAGAAGTAACCAATGTCGATTTAATTCGAAGAGTTAGTCAACTTGAAAAAATTATTTTTGGCAAAGAAAATAATTAAATCTGGGTAAACGCTGCATATTTTTAGATGTGTAGAGGAAAGTCCACGCTTGCACTTACCTGAGATGGTAGTAGTGTTTGTGCTTAGGGAATCCATAACCTAAGGAAGTCTTTAAGACTTACGGCTTCATTCTTTTTCTAAAGTAGAATTACTATGAATAAAGATGATGTAAAAGTGCCACAGTGACGAATCTTTATAGAAATATAGAGAATGAAACGAGGTAAACCCCGCAAGCAAGAAACTCAAATTATGGTAGAGGAGTTGTTTAGTAGAGAATTATGAATCTACTAGACAGATAGCATATGTGCTATAGATAAATGTTTACCACCTAATTTTTTAGGTACAGAACGTGGCTTATAAGATTTATTATTATTTTATACTTTTAAAGGTAATGTTGATTTTGAAAAGTTTTATAAGATTATAAACTTTTCTATAAAAAGTACGGTAAGTGGGAATCGGAATTTAAGTCTGTGGAGAATAAAAATAGTTCTAAGAAGCAGAAAATCATTATCGTGAGATAATGAAACTAAAATAAATTTTAGTATTTATTTTAGGATACTTCAGGAGATATTTATGAAAGAAATTGGTTTAAAATTAAAACTCAAAAGAGAAGAAAACGGTGTTAGTCTTGAAGAAGCGGCCTCCGATTTAAAAATTAGAGTAAGTCAACTTGAAAGTATTGAGGAAGGTAAAAAAGATGATTTTAAAGATGTTTTTTCCTTAAAGTATTTTATTCGTGATTATGCAAAATATCTTGGTTTAGATGGAGAAGAAATGCTAGATGATTTTAATGAGTATCTATTTGAACAAACATCGAGAATTTCATTAGAAGATATTGAAGCAGCAAGACGTGAAAAAGAAGAACGCGAGAAGAATATGAAAATTTTGTCTCCTTATACGATGACTGCAAAAGATAAGAAAAAAATTTATATTTTAATTGGAGTGATTATTTTTCTCATTTTAGTTGGGATTATTGGTTATATTGCTATTCGTAATCAAAATAAAGATGATTTTGTAAATAGTAAAGTTAGTTATACGACAAGGAGAATAGGGTATGAATTTAGCAAATAAAATTACAATGTCAAGGGTGGTTTTAGCGATTGTAATTATGATT
The DNA here is from genome assembly GCA_964402345.1 of uncultured Muribaculaceae bacterium. Classification (GTDB taxonomy): domain Bacteria; phylum Bacillota_I; class Bacilli_A; order RF39; family UBA660; genus RUG11198. Next base: position 1,559 of record CAYOCA010000071.1, read on the forward strand.
GTATTATTATTTCCTTTTGAAGGAATGGGATTGGAGTTGCCTTCTTATTTAGTTCATGGAAATATATATATTGAACTCAAATATATTATTGCAGGTGTTTTATTTATAATTGCATCACTTACGGATTTTTTAGATGGATATGTTGCAAGAAAATACAATATGGTAACAGATTTTGGAAAGATGATTGATGCAATTAGCGATAAAATGCTTACCAATTCATTATTGGTCATTTTAGCGAGTGAAGGAATGATTAGTCCAGTTATTGCTGTTATCTTTATCGTTCGAGATATTGCAGTCGATTCAATGAAAATGGTAGTTGGAAATAAAGGACATGCCGTAGCGGCAATTGGAAGTGCTAAATTAAAAACCGCTACATTAATGTTTGGTTTAGTATTTACTTTATTTTATAATTTACCATTTGAACTTATTGGAATTCGGGTAAGTGATTGTCTATTGATTATTTCATCTATTTTAGCAATTGTATCTGCTTTTCAATATTATGTTATGGCAAATGCTTATATTGATGCAAAGTAAAAAGTCTAATTTTATTTTAGACTTTTTACTATTATTTAAAGAAAAAAACTCTTTTTTCTAGGTATTTCGTTATATTGAAAAACAAAATCATTCAATATAATATATTGAAAGGGGGAATGGAAATTATGTATGGATACGGATATGGATATGACGGCTTTGGTGGCGGTGGGCTTTGGATTATTATCATTGTATTAATTATATTCTTTGTCTTGTTCTGGGGTAATGGAAATTCTTGTGGTTGCAGACAATAAAGTTAGTATTTTAAAAGAAAATAGAATTTATTAAAACCATTAAAAAGCAAAAAAATAGTTGTTAGAATTTAGAAATTATGATATAATTAATCTATCTTGAAGAGAAAGTGGCCTTATGAAGTCCACTTTTTCGATTATTTAGGAAGGAGAAGAAGATAGTGGAAGAAAAAGTAAGAAGTTTATTAGAGAGTACTTTATCCGATATGGGAATTATTATTGATCAAGTTATTTACGAAAAGGAAGGAAATAATTATTTTCTTAGAATTTTTATAGATCGAGAACAAGCAATTGATATTGATACTTGTGTAGAAGTAACAAATGTCGTAAATCCTATCTTAGATCAAAGTAATCTGATTCAAGGTAGTTATATATTAGATATTTCATCAAAAGAGAAGGGAGAATAAAACAATGAATCAAAAACAAATGAAAGAATTTATGAAAGCATTAAATGCAATTGTAGCTGAAAAAGGAATTGATAAAGCAGTTGTAATTGAAGCAATGGAACAAGCAATGGCTGCAGCTTATAAGAAAAAAGGAGGACCTGCCAGATGCGTCGTCAATCCAGATACTGGAGAAATCCGTCTATATTCTGTTAGAACAGTAGTAGAAGATGAGAATTTTTATGATGAAAGGAGTCAAATCCGTTTAACTGATGCATTAGTACGTGTTCCTGAAATTGAGGTTGGTGAAACGATTGAAGATCCAGTTGAGATGACTGACTTTGGAAGAGTAGCAGCAGGAACAGCTAAACAAGTAGTTGTTCAAAGAATTAAAGAAGCAGAAAAAGAATTAATTGCCAAAGAATATGGAGACAAGCAAGATGAGTTAGTCATTGGAACACTAGCTCGTGAGGACGCTAAAACATATTATGTAGATTTAGGAAAAACTTTTGCACTTTTACCAAAGGATGAAATTATTCCTGGTGAAAAATTGGAGATGGGAAGTCAAGTAAAAGCTTATGTTTCTAAATTAGAATTAGGTGGTAAAGGAGTATTTATCTTACTATCTAGAACACATTATGGTTTCTTAAAAAGATTGTTAGAAATTGAAATACCGGAGATTAATGATGGAACAGTTATTTTATATTCTGTAGCAAGAGATGCAGGACAAAGAAGTAAAATTGCTGTTTACACAGAGATGGAAAATATTGAACCAATTGGTTGCGTCATTGGTAGCGGAGGTAGTAGAATTAATCGTGTTTTAAAACAGATTGGTAATGAAAAAATTGATGTTATTTTGTATGATAAGAATCCAGCTATTTTTATTCAAAATGCTTTAAGTCCTGCTAAAGATGTCGAAGTATTTATTAAAGATTACAAGAAAAAGGAAGCTATTGCAGTAGTAGGCGCGGATAACTTGTCACTTGCTATTGGTAAGAAAGGTCAAAATGTTAAATTAGCATCAAAACTTACTCATTATAAGATTGAAGTAAAGCCTATTAATGAAGTGAATATTGAAGAATATCGTGCAAAATATACCAATGAAATACCAGAAAGTGAAATAGTTTTAGAAAATAATTTAGAGAATAAATCTGTTACTGAAGAAAATACTTTAGAAATAGAAAAGCAAGAAAATAATCAATTAGATAGTACTTCTGATGTTACATTAGAAGAAAAAGAGATGAATATGAAGGCGAGTGTTCAAGATGAAAAAGTTACCGATGCGTAGTTGTGTTGTGACTGGGGAAAAATTAGAAAAAAGAGAATTAATTCGTATTGTAAGAGATAAAGAAAATCATGTTTTTATTGATCCCACTGGGAAGGCAAATGGGAGAGGAGCATATTTGAAAAAAGATTTAGAAGTAATAAATCGAGCAGAAAAGCATAAAATATTAGATAGAAGGCTAGAAGTTAATGTACCTGCTAGTATATATGAGGAGCTTCGATCTATGATATAAAAAACTAATGGAGGTGATGCTCATGATGAGTGTGAAGGAATATGCAATAGATGTTAATGTAAGTATTGATAAAATTATAGAACTATGTAATAATCTAAAAATTACTATTGATGGAGAGGATACTATGCTAGATGATGAAGCAATTATTATGTTAGATAATGAAATTGAAAATCAGAATTTAGCAGAAAATACTTCAACTGATTTAGAAACTGAAGATCAAGACTTTACGGATATTGAAGAACTTTTTATTGAAGATGAAGAAATAAAGCATATTAGTAAAGAAAGTAAGTCTAATGGAAAAAATATAGAGAAAAAAAAGAGTAAACCTATCACTAATAAAAATGTTAAGAAAAATGATTTTCAACAGAAAAGAAAAGAAATGTATAAACATAAAGATAAGTTAAAGTCTAATACCGTAGAATTAGCTGAAGATGATGTGTTATATAAAGATGGAATGACAGTTGGAGAATTTGCAACAGCTCTTGGAATATCTGTATCTGATGTGATAAAAAAATTGATGACATTAGGTATAATGATGAATTTGAATCAAACAATTGATTTTGATACTGCATCGATTATTAGTAGTGATGTCGGTCGTAGTTTAAAAAAGGAAGAGTCCACTAGTGAGGTTAATTTTGAAGAATTAGAAATAGAAGATGATGAAAAAGAGTTAGTCAATCGTCCACCTGTTGTTACGATTATGGGTCATGTTGATCATGGCAAAACAACTTTATTAGATACCATTCGTAAAACCAATGTTGTAAGTGGAGAAGCAGGTGGAATTACTCAAGCAATAGGAGCATATCAAATTAATTATCAAGGTAAATTGATTACATTTATTGATACACCAGGTCATGCAGCATTTACGGAGATGCGTGCTAGAGGAGCAAGTGTTACAGATATTGTTATCATTATAGTAGCGGCTGATGATGGAGTAATGCCACAGACTAAAGAAGCAATTGATCACGCCAAAGCAGCAGGAGTACCAATTATTGTTGCTGTGAATAAAATGGATAAGCCCGATGCTAATCCAGATAAAGTTTTGACAGAAATGTCAGAAGCAGGTATTATTCCTGAAGTTTGGGGTGGAGATGTAATGTTTGTAAATATCTCTGCAAAAACTGGTATGGGAATTGATGATTTATTAGAACGAATTTTATTAATTAGTGAGATTGAAGAATTAAAAGCAAATCCCAATAGATATGCTAGTGGTACAGTCATTGAATCAAAAGTAGATAAAAATTCTGGAGTAGTAAGCACTTTACTTATTCAAAATGGTACCCTTCGTCTAGGAGATGCTATTGTAATTGGAAATTATGCTGGAAAAGTTAGAACATTAAAGAATGATTTAGAAGAGTCACTCGTTAGTGCCGGTCCTAGTACACCTGTAGCAATTACTGGACTTAGTGAGAGTCCAGCAGCTGGGGATAAGTTTATGGTTTTTGAAAGTGAGAAGAAAGCAAGAGCTATTGCTAATGAGAGATTATTAAAAGCAAAAGACAATAGTAATCAAGTAAGTCACTCAGTAACATTAGATGATTTATTTAATCGTATTCATGATGGAGCAAAAGAAATTAATGTTGTTTTAAAAACTGATGTTAAAGGTAGTGAAGAAGCTATTCGTAATTCTTTATTAAAACTTGATGTTGAAGGAATTCATATTAATATCATTAGAAGTGGTATTGGAACAGTTACACCATCAGATATTGTACTTGCAAGTGCTAGTGATGCCATTATTATTGGTTTTAATATTAGACCTGATAATAAGACAATGGAGTATGCTAAAGAAAGAAATGTTGAAATACGACTTTATAATATTATCTATAAGTTAGTAGAAGAAATGGAAGCAGCTATGGTTGGAAAATTAGAACCAGTTTATGAGGAGAAGGTTCTGGGTAGTGCTGAAGTTAGAAAATTATTTAAATTTTCCAAAGTTGGTACGATTGCTGGTTGTATGGTTCTTGATGGTAACATAAGAAGAGATGCAAAAGCAAGAGTAATCCGTGATGGAGTGATTGTTTATGATGGTGCAATCAATAGCGTTGCCCGTGAAAAAGATCAAGTAAAAGAAGTAAAACAAGGAATGGAATGTGGTATTACCATAGAAAACTTTAATGATATTAAAGAACAAGATATTATTGAAGCATATGAAATTGTCGAGATTAAAAGGTAAAATGCAAACTTGAGATATAGTTTGTATTTTTTTAATTTATATATTTTATTCTTGAGTTACTTTGTAATAAATAATATTTACCTCCACTTGAGGTATCCAACTTTAAATCACACGCTAATTAGAGGATATTTCAATTAATTCCATAAAATTTTCTCTTTTTAGTTAGCACGATTATTCTAACATCATTATTTCAAAATGTAGTAAATTAGTTTTACAACTAAGGATACAAATTTGGTATAATTTTCTACAATAGGAAATTATAAATGATGTAGGACTTCAAAATTTTCTTAAATACCAATTAATTATCAATTATTTTAGGGCTAGAAGAGCAAGATTAGATAGTGTAAAAATGTTTTGGAATTTATATTAATGTATTATAGGCAATATTA
>CAYOCA010000072.1:0-6391 GCA_964402345.1 uncultured Muribaculaceae bacterium
ATGTCTTTTGAAGAAAAAGAAAATATGATGTATAAAATTGAAGGAGAAGATTTGTATTTAATTGGTACAAGTGAACATTCCATGATTGCTAAGTTTAAAGATCAAATTTTAAAAGAAAGTGAATTACCTATTACTATGACTTCTTATTCTCCATGTTTTCGTAAAGAGGTTGGTGCTCATGGTATAGAGGAACGTGGAGTTTATCGAATTCATCAATTTGAGAAACAGGAAATGGTTGTTATCTGTAAACCAGAAGATAGTGAAGAATGGTATGACAAGATGTGGAATTATTCCGTAGAGTTATTTAGAAGTTTAGATATTCCAGTTCGCAAGTTAGTTTGTTGTTCTGGGGATTTAGCTGATTTAAAATATCGTTCTTGTGATATAGAAGCATGGAGTCCAAGACAAAAGAAGTATTTTGAAGTATGTTCTTGTTCTAATTTGACAGATGCTCAAGCTAGAAGATTAGGAATACGTTATCGTAAGGAAAATGGAGAAAAGGAATTTACGCATACTTTAAATAATACAGTTATTGCTCCACCTAGAATGTTGATTGCATTTTTAGAAAATAATTTACAAGAAGATGGAAGTGTAGTAATACCTAAAGTTTTACAACCTTATATGGGAGGAAAGGAAATTTTAATTCCCAAAGATTAATATTAATTTTTATATAAAAATATACTATGTTCAAAAATTAGGGGGTCAAGGTAAAAAAAGAATTAAAGAGACTATATCAAATAGTAGAAGTAAATTCTTATCTTTCTTTTGAACAAGTTAGTGATGGGAAAATTGAATCTTCTAATATAACTAATGGTAATTATGATACGGTAGCTAGTTGTTGATATAAGTGTCTAGTTATACTAATATTGGAGTTAATTACTAAAGGATAATTGTTAATGTTTGCAAGGAAAATTGTGATATTATTGATACTTTATATGAGGGTTTCTTTCCTTTATATCTAATGTTATGAATAATTTTAATAGTGATTTTTATTATTAGAGTGATAGCTATATGAAAGAATGTTATTTAGAAGAACGTATTTTAGAATGGCAATATGAAATCAAGAATAATTAGGTTTAGTTTTTTTCATATTATAAGAATATATTGTACTTGTTTATTTTAATTAGGAGGTAGATTTTAATGAGTGAAATTATTAAAACAAGGGAAAGAGGAAATTTAATTGTAATTAGTGCCCCTAGTGGTGCTGGTAAAGGAAGTGTTATTGAGGGATTACTTAAAAGAACAGATCATATATGGCTATCTATTTCTATGACAAGCAGAAAGATTCGAGATAATGATATTCCAGGTGAAACTTATTACTTTGTAAGTCGAGAAGAATTTGAGAAAAAAATTGAAGAAGGTACTTTTTTAGAGTACGCTACTTATAATGGAAATTATTATGGTACACCTAGAGATAAGATTCAAGAAAAGTTAGATAGTGGTATGGATGTTTTATTAGAAATTGAAATTCAAGGAGCATTAAAGGTAAAGGAGTTAGTTCCAGATGCAATTTTTATTTTTATTATGCCTCCTAGTATGAAGGAATTAAAAAGAAGATTAGTGAATCGAGGTACAGATAGTATGGAGATGATATTAGGTAGATTCCAAACTGCTTATAAGGAAATAAATGAAGTTACTAAATATAATTATGTAGTGATAAATGATGATTTAGATCAAGCTATAGAGAAAGTCTATGCTATTTTATTATCAGAAAGATGTAGAGTGGATAGGATCGAAGAAGTATATTTGAATAATATGGAAGAGGAAATTCATGAATTTTTAGTTGAAAAGGATTTAGATAATTCTATTCGAGAGATTTAGCAGTAAAGATAAGAAGAAAATTTTATAAATGTTAATTTAGATGAAACGAACAAATGTTTAATAATGTTGACTTCTTCTTTTTTTTTATGATAGAATTTAGGTGGTGAGAATTATTGGAAGGAGATTGATGAAAAATATAATTTTATTAGGAGTTCCTAGAGCAGGTAAGAGTACTTTTGCTAAAATGATTTTAAAAAAGTTTCCTAATTATAATCTTATTCAAGAAGATGTCATTACTAGTGCATATTCATCCTCATTTGAAGAAGATGATAAAAAGAAGATAAAAGATTTAGATAAAGATATAGAAAAATTTAAGATTGATAGGAATCTTTTATATAAAATGGTCGTAAAAGTGTTTGATTATGCTATTTTGTATGAACCAAAATTAAATTTTATATTGGATGCTACTGATGTTATTGAATTAGAAGAAGTAAATAAATATGATAAAAATAAAACGGTTGTTCTGGTATTTGGTTATCCCAAAATGACAGTTGAAGAAGGAATGGAGAATGTTAGTCGATATGATACAAGAGATGATTGGACTTACATTGAACCAAGCTGGAGGATTCAATGTTTATTTGATACATATATTGGTGTAAGTAAAAAATATCAGAAAAGGTGTAAAAAGTTGGGATTAAAGTTTGTAGATACTTCTTATCAAAGAGAAGAGGTATTGAATAAATTAATGGAATGGTTGGAGAAAGAAATTTTATAAATCATTTGTGAGTATTGTATATAATTGAGGGCTAATTTTCGTTGTAATGAAGTGTATTTTGATTTATAATAGAGTTAAGGAGAGAGAGGTAATATGATGGTAAAATTTAAGACAATGGACGCTAATGAGGCAGTTGCTAGTGTAGCATATCAATTTAGTGAGATATGTGGAATTTATCCGATTACACCTGCATCACCAATGGCAGAGCATGTTGATGAGTTGTCTAGTCATGGGGAAAAAAATTATTTTGGTAATCAAGTGAAGGTTATAGAAATGCAATCTGAAGCGGGAGCAATAGGAGTAGTTCACGGATCACTTCAAAGTGGGGTGCTTGCTACTACTTTTACGGCTAGTCAAGGATTGTTGTTAATGGTTCCTACTTTGTATAAAATGGCTGGAGAGATGTTACCAGGGGTTATTCATGTAGCGGCCAGAAGTTTATCTACTCATGCTTTAAGTATATTTGGAGATCATCAAGATGTTTATGCTGTTCGTAGTACTGGTGTTTTGATGCTTACTTCTAGTAGTGTGCAAGAAGCGTATTATATGGCAGCAATTGCTCATCTTTCAGCAATAAAGTCTAGTTTACCATTTATTCATTTTTTTGATGGATTTCGTACTAGTCATGAGATTAATAAAGTAAAGTTAATGGATATGGAAAAAGTATGTAAGTTTATTGATAAAAGTGCATTGTCCTCTTTTCGTAGTCAAGGTATGAATACTAACCAACCTAATACCAGAGGAACTGCAGAAAATGATGATATTTATTTTCAACATATGGAGGCTAGAAACGGTTATTATGTAAAAGCAGTAGATGATGTAATAGAAATTATGGAAGAGTTAAATAAATTAAATGATACAGATATTAAACCATTTAATTATTATGGTAGTAAAACGGCTGAATCTATTATTATTGCAATGGGAAGTGTTTGTGAAACGATTCGCGAAGTAGTTGATTATTTGAATAGTCAAGGTGATAATTATGGTATGGTCGAGGTACATTTGTATCGTCCATTTAGTAGTAAACATTTATTGGAGGTTGTCCCGAAGAGTGTGAAAAAAATTGCCGTATTAGATCGAGCAAAAGATGCCGCTGCGAATGGAGAACCACTTTACTTAGATGTTGTTTCGGCTTTTAAAGATAAAGATAAAAGAATTGTTGGGGGAAGGTATGGTCTTTCTTCTAAAAATACGACTCCAGCTCAAATTAAGGCTGTTTATGATATGCTTTCGAGTAAGAAAATAAAGGATAATTTTACGATTGGAATTGTAGATGATGTGACGAATCTTAGTTTGAAGGTTGATTCTAAATTCCATCTTCCAACTATTGGAGTGGAATTCTTGATTTACGGGTATGGTTCTGATGGAATGGTGTCTACTTCTAAGGATTTGATTAAGATTATTGGTGAGAATACTAAAAGTTATGTCCAGGGTTATTTTCAGTATGATTCTAAGAAAAGTGGAGGGGTTACTAGAAGTCATATTCGTATTTCGGAGAAAGAGATTCATAGTCCTTATTATGTAGATCATCCTAGTTTGATTGTGGTTAGTAAGGATTCTTATCTATATCAGTATGATATGGTTGATTTACTTGAAAAAGGGGGAATACTTTTAATTAATACGAATTTGAGCGATGAAGAACTAGAAAAGAGTCTACCTAATAAAGTAAAGTATTTACTCGCGAAGAAAGATATTACATTGTATGCAATTGATGCATATCGATTGGTGAATGAATTAGGATTACGCTATAAGATTAGTACTTGTATGGAAGTGTGTATTTTTGATATAATTCATGTTCTTAGTCGTAAACGAGTTAACTGTATTATGAAAGAATCTAATGAGAAGAGGTTTAAGAATAAAGGTAAAGAAGTTATTGATATTAATAATCTTGTTGTTGATGATGCGTTAAAACATTTGAGAAGAGTAGCGGTTGATAAAAATTGGAGACATTTAGCTTATTTTGAAAAAGATAATTTGTCTTTTAATGAAACAATCCGTAGTTTAAAAGGAGACAGTTTACCTGTAAGTTCGTTTCTTGATAAGGTAAGTGGTATTTATCCTGCTGGTAGTACTAGAGAAGAAAAAAGAGGAATTGCCAAGAGCGTTCCTTGCTGGATACCAGAGAATTGTATTCAATGTAATCAATGTTCCTTTGTATGTCCTCATGCGGTTATTCGTCCATTTTTGTTAGATAAAGAGGATAATGAAGTAGAAACAGTTGATTCTATTTTTCCACGAGGTTTAAAATATGCAATTGGTGTTTCTGTAATGGATTGTACTGGCTGTGGATTATGTCATAATACTTGCCCTGGAAAATTAGGCAAGAAAGCAATTGAGATGGTTGATTATGATTCTCAAAAATACAAGCAAGAAGATTTTCAATATATGTTGGAACATAATGTGAATGGTAGTTACCAACAAAAATTGTTAAATGTTAAGAATGAGGGGTTTATTCAACCTAAATTTGAATTTAGTGGTAGTTGTGCTGGATGTGGGGAGACTATTTACTTAAAGAATTTGACACAGGTATTTCATGATCGTTTGTTTATCGCGAACGCTACTGGATGTTCTTCTATTTATGGAGCAAGTGTGCCTTCTTTTCCTTATCGTGTTGCTTGGGCGAATAGTTTATTTGAAGATAATGCTGAGTTTGGTTTGGGTATTTATCAGGGAATTCAAATAAAGAGAGAAAAAATTGCTCGTTATATGAATGAGAATTTGAATAAGGATAAAAAATTATTTCAAACATGGTTAGATAATCCAGATGATTATGAAAAGTGTAATCAAGTAGCTCGTGATTTGGATTATGGAAAACATAGACAATTGTTGTCTTTAAAGGATTTTATTACTCCAAAGAGTATGTGGATTGTTGGAGGAGATGGATTTGCTTATGATATTGGATTTGGTGGTTTGGATCATGTCTTGTCCCGTAATGATAATGTTAATATTTTAGTTTTAGATACGGAGGTGTATTCAAACACTGGTGGTCAGGCATCAAAATCTAGTAATCGTGGAGCGGTTGTTCAGTTTGCATCAGGTGGAAAGACTAGTTTTAAGAAGGATTTAGCTCGCACGGCTATGTGTTATCCTCATGTTTATGTAGCTTGTTGTAATGTTGGCTATGACAAAGAACAATACTTGAAGGTATTAAGAGAAGCAGATGCCCATAAAGGACCAAGTTTGGTAATTGTATATTCTCCTTGTATTGAACATGGTATTAAGAAGGGAATGGATCATAGTTTAGAAAATGCTTTTTTGGCGACAAAATGTGGTTATTTCTTAACATTTCATTATCAGCCTAAGGAAGAAAAATTTTATTTAGATAGTAAGGATGTGGATTTTTCCTTATATGATGAATTTTTGTCTGGAGAGAATCGTTATGCGAATCTAAAAGTTGTTAACAAAAAAGAAGCTAGTGAGATATTAGAAGAACAGAAAAAGTGGGCAGAAAAGAGATTTGAATATTATAAAAGATTAGATACTAGGGAATAGTTAGTTCTAATCTTTTTTTTGATTAGAACTATTTGTAATTTAGGTGTGAGGGGTTAATTCTTTGTGATTAAGAGAGATGGTTAATTTTAAATATTTGATTATTGTCTATGGGGAAGAATTATGGAATTGATGTAAGTGGTGGGTGTTGTATTTTTTGATAAATAATAAATTATAGGGAAGTAAAAATTTTACTTAGGAATAGTTTAAAAAAATATTTTCATTTTTAGTAGAATACGTTATAATTAGTTGTATGAAAGGGTGATATTAATGAAAAAAATACCTTATGGAATTAGTGATTATAAGAAATTAAAGGAACAAGGTTATTATTATGTTGATAAAACTATGTATTTGAGTATTTTAGAA
>CAYOCA010000073.1:0-6096 GCA_964402345.1 uncultured Muribaculaceae bacterium
CAATCATCCTTGTATAATCTACTTCGTGACTCGTATAATTTACAACAGCATTTCCTTGATAATTTTCTGTATTCTCTAATAATTCTGTTTCAAATTTTAAACTTCGATATTCTAAAGTACCTAACTGATAATTAAAATATTCATCAATCATACCTGTATAGATTATTTTAGTTGCTAAATTTTGATACTTATCCTTCATTTTTAAATAATCAATTCCTAGTTCAACATCACAATCCTTTAGCATTTTCTCAATAATTACATTATATCCACCAATAGGAATTCCTTGATATCGGTCATTAAAATAATTATTATTATAGGTAAAACGAACGGGTAATCTTTTAATAATAAATGTTGGAAGTTCTTTGCAATTTCTTCCCCATTGTTTTTCTGTATACTCTTTAATTAATTTTTCATAAATATCACGACCTACTAAAGAAATTGCTTGTTCTTCCAAATTATCTGGAATCTTCCCTCCTAATTCTTTTCTCTGCTCTTCAATAATAGCTTGAGCTTCACTCGGTTTTGAAATATTCCATAACTTACTAAAGGTATTCATATTAAAAGGTAAATTATAAATTTCTCCTTTATAATTAGCAATGGGAGAATTTACATAATGATTAAATTCTGCAAATTGATTCACATAATTCCATACTTCATTATTACTTGTGTGAAAAATATGTGCTCCATATTTATGAACATTAATACCATTTATATTTTCACAATAAATATTTCCTCCTAGATGATTTCTTCGATCTATTACCAGACACTTCTTACCTCTTTTTGTCATTTCATAAGCAAAAGTGGATCCAAATAATCCAGCTCCAACAATTAAATAATCATACTTTTTCATTTCTTTTCTCCTTCTTCTATATTTTTATAATAATAATACAACTCTTTCATATGTTCATCCATGGTTGTTGGTTTTGAGTAATATTTCCAAAAATCCTCTAATTTTTTTCTATTCTCTACTAAATAAGAAATTTTTTCTTGAAAATCTTTTGTATTACCTCCTTCAAATTGAAAGTAAGAACTACTACAAAGTTCACTTGCTCCACCTAAGTCACTCGCTAAGATTGGTACACCAAATGAAGTAATTTCTATTGCAACCTGAGGTAAATTATCTTCCCATACAACTGGAATAACCCCTAAATGTTTTCCTTTTAATAAATCTGGCAATGTTTCGTTAGTATAACCATCAACGTAAGTAACAGAGGCAAATTTTTTTTCTAAATCTTTTTGAATATTCTCTATCTGATATTTTGGATCGTTACGACACACAAGAAACAAATTAATTTTTTGAGCAATTTTTTTATCCAATCCTTGCAAAGATTCAATTAAAAAATCAAATCCCTTCATCTTGTTCATATATCCCAAATAAATTAAATTAAAATTACCAGTTGAAACATCAAAATCTTGTCTCTTTAAATGATTCGCAAATTTTGTACCAATATAAGAAACATGACATAATTCCTCTTTAATTCCATATGAAATTGCTATTTCTTTTACTCTCTTGGATACACATAAAACAACATCAACATATTTATTTAAATATTGAACATTTTTTTCTCTAAATTTTTTATAATCTTTTGCAGTATCGGTTTCATTATCTAAGGTATTTTTACGATTTAGTTGTACTTCTTTTTGTGTTCTTCTTAATTTATTATACATATTTTTTATCCATTTAGTTTGTGAATTAATACCAAACTTCTCTAATAATGTTCTGATCTTTAATATCTTCATAGCTTGATTATAATTACTAATAATGCAGTTACAACAAAATTTACCATTATGATAATCTAAGCAATTCTCTTTATTATGACACCATAAATAAACATTTGGACAGATTGGAAAATAGTTATGCATTGAATAAATAAACAAAGTATCTGGATATTTTTCTTTTAATTTTAACACACTAAGAGATAATCCTTCTAAATTATTAAAATGAATAACATCAAAAGTTCCATGTTCTTCGATAAATTGTTCAAATATTTTTCCTATTTTTTGATCTTCGTTATAAATATCTACTCTACTAAATTGATTATAAGCAAACATCACAGGAGAATTATAGATAGTATAACTATTCACCCGTTTCCCATATTTATTTTTTGTTTTCTTAATTTTTAATTTCTTACAAAACATATTATAATGAGTACCAGAACTAATAAAATATAAATCAATATCAGGATTATCTTTCATCTTATTAATAATATTATCGAGATAAACTGTCACACCACCACCATCTGGTTGATCAAATTGCACCCAATTATAAAGTAAAATTTTTTTTCTCTTTGAATCGCATTTTTCTCCTCTACGACCGAACAAACTAAATATTTGATTGAAAATATCAAACATAAATTTGAATCTCAATATTGCCAAAACAGTTAAATAAATAGCAATTCCAACTAACACTTGAACTATTGTCGAAAAAACACTTTTAACCATATGCAAATCCATATACTTTACCACTACAAACATAATGACACCAGCAAGTAAAGGTTTTAAACAATTCTTCAAAAGATAAAAATCTTTAAAATCTTCTTTAATATACCTAAGTTGAATCAACAAAATACTAACTTCTGCTATAACAGAAGAAATGGCAGCTCCTAATCCTTCAAAATAATGAATAAACAATAAATTTAAAACAAAATTTACAACTGCTCCAATCACAACCGATTTAGTAAATTGTTTTGTTTTATTAACCTGTACCAAATACTGAATTCCGAATACACTACTAAAACCAATTGCAATAATAATTGGAGTAGTTGCTACTAAAATTGGCTCCACTGCACTAAAGCCTTTACCATAATACCATGCCACCAATCCACTAGAAACAGAAACAATACCACATAGCATTGCAATGCCTAAAAACCACACAAAATTTACAGATTTTATCATACATTCTCTAATCTGTTTATAATCATGATTGGCATAAGCAGCAGCTACTCTAGAATTCATAACAGTTTGTAAAGATGTCAAAACTGTTAAAACAGCCTTGACAATTTTTTGTGCCTGTTCATAATATCCAACTTCAGACATATCTTTAGTAATAAAACCAATCATTGATTTATCCAAAACGGTATAAATCTGAATAGCTACTTGAGGCAAAAACAACATAATCATGGGAACAATATGCTTACGAAATTGTAATTTTCTCCAAGATATTTTCACTAAATACTTTGGTAGATAAACCCACATAGACATATTTCCAAGTAAATCAGCACAAACATAAATCAAAAAATAAAGCCATAAATCTTCTCTAGAATGAATACAAGTAAAAATTAAAATAACACTTAAAACCTTAACAATTAAATTACGAATAACTAATTTATCAAATTCTTCTTTTCCTTGAAAAAACCAACTAATATCAAATATGTTTGCAATCATTTCAATTAATAATATCTTATAATAAAACGCATATTGACCATTCATTGCAAACATAACATAAAATAATGACATAGAAAGAAATAAAGTAACAATTCGAATAACAATTAATTCCCAAAAATTTTTAGTAATATTCTCTTTATTTTCTCCAAGATATGCTATTGTTCTTTGACCATACAAAGAAATACCTAATGTACCAAAAAGGATAAAGAAAGTAACAATAGATAAAGTATAACTAAAAATACCTATCCCATCTGAATTTAATACTCTAGATAAATAAGGAGTAGTTATCAAAGGTAATAAAATAGATAACATTTGATAAATTAAATTAAATATATAATTACGAGCAATACTATTTTTCTTTTTCATCTATCTTCCACCCTGGTCTATAAACTTGATTAATTCCTAATCTATTATTCTTTGCATCCAATATCGCCTGATTAATCAATCTATACCCAACCATTTTATGTTTCCATAATAAAGTCGTCATAGCATAATACTTTAAACGAAAATAAAATTTATAACTGTAATAATACTTCTTGGAGAAACTCCTTTTTACAAAATCAATACTATTGCGAATTCCATAATATAACTTCCATGTAACACCATCACGACCATTATTAAGTGGACCATCATGAACAATCTGAATTGCTGGAACACAATAAATCTTACCAACCGTCGACAATCGATAACTATGTTCCGTATCATCACAATAAATAAAATAATCCTTAATCGTAACTCCAACCTGTTTCAACTTTTTTATATTAATAAAAGTACCAACATAGGTAAATAAATTCAATTCAAAAAATTCTTTCTCATATTCCTTTTTAGATACAAAAGTTTGAAATAAAAATAATAAACCTTTTCTTAATCTTCGACGATGCATAACATCAATTTTACCCCTGTTTAAAATTGTTCCACAAATAGCGGAAATATCCTCAACCTGATTTTTCTTTAAAAAATCATTAGCAAGTGAAAAGCAATTGTTTTTAGGAAACGCATCATCATCAGAAACCCAAACAAAGTCCAAATCTAACTTTAAACTTCTGTTAAGTCCTTCATAAAATCCTCCACTACCACCAGTATTTTTAGTTAAATGAACAATTTCTTTCTTAAAACTGCTCTTTTTTTTCTTCCACTCATCTAAATACTCTTTTGTGCCATCGTTACTAGCATTGTCAATGACAATTATCTGCTTTGGTAGAAAAGTTTGATTTTCATAACATTCTAAAGCAATTTTTAACTTGTCAAGTCGATTATATGTAACTAGCACTACTCCAAATTTCATAAATATTAATTCCTCCTAACTTACAAATTACACTTCTTCAATAATTCAATCTTTCTTATTCTTCTTTAAAATAGAAATTTCCTGAATTAATAATCTCACTTTTTTATCTTGAGAAGATACAATTCCAGTCAAAGTAATATTAATAATTACTAAAACGGCAATTAACAGTGAAAAAATCATATTAGATGGTGTTTGAAATCCTAAAGTACGAGTTAAAAATTCTAAAAAACCAGGAATCAAGAGAAAGATTAAAAGAAATATAAACAATAACAACCAAATAATGGAATACTTAATATTAATTTTGTTTTTCTTAATAAAATAAAGAATAAGTAAAATAACAAACAAACTAAAGATAATAGATATCAAAATTAAATTTAAATTCATTTCTTACTTCCTCCAATACCAACAATAAAGATTGACAAGATAACATTTATCATATAATAAATATTCTTCCAAGTTTTAATACTTGAAACACCATTTTCTCTTTCATTCATACTGACAGGAACTTCCTTAATTACATAACCAGCTTTTAATACTTCAGTTGTAGATACTGGTTCTGGATACTCAACTGGATAATTACTTGAAAACCTATTAATTAATTCTTTATCTACTGCTCGAAAACCACTTGTTGTATCATATATCTTTTTACCTGTCATCAATTTAATAACAAAAGAAATAATATTAATACCTATTCTTCTTGCCTTACTAGATTGAAATTTGCTACTGTTTTTATCGATAAATCTTGAACCAATCACCATATTTGCTTTATTTTCTAAAAGAGGTTGAATAATATCTTTTACGTAAGAAACATCATGTTGTCCATCACCATCAAATTGAACAGCTATATCATAATTGTGATTATACGCATATTTATAACCAGTCTGTACTGCTCCTCCAATTCCAAGATTGTGAATTAAAGTAATATGAGGAATAGAATTTTGAATACAAATTTTCTCAGTATTATCAATAGATCCATCATTAATTACAATTGCATCATAATTAGTTTTATGTTTTTTATTATAATCCAATATCTTTTGATAATTTTTTAATACATTTTCTTCTTCATTATAAGAAGGAATAATTAATAAAATTTTAAGATCCTTCATAACCCACCTCATTGTCTACAATCAAATTATACCATTTAATAAAATAAATAGTCAATTGAAAAAACTCAATTCGATCTTCAAAATATAATAAAAAAAGAACAATGTTCCTTAAATTTTTTATAATTACGTGTATCTTTAATATAAAAGCATCCTCTTTTTCTATACTTCAGTAATTGATTTTAAATCGTTTCCAACAAAGATAACAATATATCTTTTTAAATTATTTTTATTAATTCTATCATCTTCACTATACTTTAATAATTGCTCTTTCGCTTCTTCTTTTTTCTGTTCAAATAACTGATTTTTATATTCTTTCTTCTT
>CAYOCA010000074.1:0-5994 GCA_964402345.1 uncultured Muribaculaceae bacterium
AGAGTGTCACCAATAAATCCTTAGAGGCGACATTCACTTGCGAAATCAAATGTTCCTCTTTTTTTATTATATGCAAGTTTCCTTGACATATACATATTAGCATAAAATAAGCATTTTTGCAAGTTATACTGAGTTTTGATAGTGTAAAAATAAAAAAGATAATGACAAGTTATCTTTTTTTTGTTATAATTAATTTGAGAATAGTAAAGAATAGTAGTAGGTGATGTAGTACATGGAACAGAAAGTAATTGAAAAAAGTCAAGAAAGATGTATCTTTCTTATTCACGAATCTAATTTTGATTTTTATTTAATAATTCCTAATAGTAAAAAAGTGAATTTAGTATTAACCATTTTTCAGAATATCCAAGATGAGCAAATTAGAATATTTCCATTTTATCAAGATAAAGCAATTGTTGCTCCAATTGTCGATTCAAGAATATTAACAGGGTTGAAAGAAAATCAAGAAAATTTTTTTCAATATTTTGATAAATTTCTTTCAAATTTAATTAATGTAACTTATCAAATATTAACTTATAATCATATTGAAGTGGATTTTAAGATATTATTTAATAATGATTTATCTTATATAGAATTTAATCGTTGGTATACTAAAAAGTATAATGGTAGAGTAGAACTTATTCAATTAGAAACGACACCACAACCAGTAAAGAAAGAAGTACAAACAGAAGCATCTTTAACTTCTACTCCTACTCTTAAAGAAGAAACACTTTCTACAATAGATTCCCTACCTCCAGATGATTTATCAGAAAATAATACAGTTTCATCAACTAAAGAAAAAGAACCTGGCTTTGTTTCTTATGTTTTATTAGGGGTTGTAGTTGCCGTTATTTCTTTAATTTTCTTATACTTTTTAATTTAATAAAAATAATCTTTTCAAATAAAAAACTCTCATTTACTAGAGTTTTTTAACTTATATAAGCAGCAACAGACGCTATTACAGATCCTATCATTAAAATTAACATAATAATAGCAAATATTCTAGCAGCTAAATTAGTTTGATAAGTACTATTTTTCTTCTTCTTTTTATTATTTTTGATATTTTTCTTTTGTAGTTTTTCTTTTTCCTTTAATTTTTTTTCTTTATTAAGATCATACTGTTCTTTTTTACTCAATTCTTTTGACTCTATTACTTCTATTTCATCATCTTGCTTCTTTTTCTTTTTATATGTTTTACTCATTTCATACCACCTCGATTAATATTATACAAAAAAATAGGTATAAAAACAAGTTCTTTCTAATATATTTAAGTGGTGATATATAATGAAGAAAAAAATAAAACTCAGAGAATTAATTTTACCAAATAAAAAAATTAATTTTTTCGTAGCAACCATTTTTATTCTAGGAATTATATCAGGATCTATCTTTTTAATGATGTCAAATGAAACAGACAAAAATAGTGTCATTACCCAAATACAGACCTTTTTTACTAATATTTCAAATAATTCTATTGATAATGGACTAGCCCTAAAAAACAGTCTAATTATCAATTATATCTTTGTCGCGAGTATCTGGATATTAGGACTTAGTATGGTAGGAATTTTAATTAATATTTTTCTTACTTACATTAAAGGATTTCTAGTTGGTTTTTCTATTTCATCTATTATTCTAACTTATGGGTCAAAAGGAATTCTTGCTTCTTTATTATATACTTTTCCTAGTCAAATACTAAATATTATTGTGGTAATTGTTCTTTCTATTTATAGTATTATGTTTGCAAGTAATCTTTTTCAAATGATCTTTAGCAAAAAAGCACCTAATCATCGAACGATGTTAAAAAAATATTGTGTCATTCTAATGGGTTCTATTATCATTAGTTTTACCTCTTCTTTATTAGAAGTTTATTTCTTTCCACTTTTACTAAAGTTAATAATTTCTCTTTATGTTTAAATAAATTTTTCTTCTCTTGCTCATAATAATAATGGTGATGAAAATGAAGAAAAATAGTAAAACATATCATATCTTTTTATTCTTTTCTACATTTACAAGAGGATTAGTAGAAACTTTTTCTTTAGTCCTTCTCTATAAAAAAGGTTTTTCAGTACATGAAATATTTTTTTTCCTACTTATTTTAAATGGAGTAGGAATCGCTACCAATTACTTTTGTTTAAAACAAAATCCTAAAAAAGTTTTAATCGTCTCTTCCCTTCTTTATGGATTTAGTTTTTTATATCTATCAAACTTATCTCATAACATATTAGCTTTAATTGGTTTTGCAGTTCTTTTATCCCTTAGTACTTATTCTTACCATGCCATTAGACATCTTTTAGCATTAAAATTATTAGATCATAAAAAGAATACTTCCAAGTATGTTGTACTTGTGATGTATTTAGGAATCATTTGTTCTTCATTAGTAGGTATTTATTTAATTGATAAATTACCTTTGATTATTACTAGTATTATTGTATTCTGTCTATCTTTTTTATCTGTTATTCCCATTAGAAAATTATCTTTTCAAAAATTAAATCATAATCTTAGTTCTCTTCATAATGTTAAAATAGATCAAAATAAAATTCTTTTTAGCATATTTGAACAATTTAAAGTTTTATTTTTAGAATTACAACCTTTATTTCTTTATTTATATATAGATAGCTCTATTCACTATGTTGGAATATTTAATATTATAGTAAATATTGCTTCTTTAATTATTATTTATTTTTTAGCGAAAAGAATATCTAAAAAATATTTTCGTTATTTTAATATCATTTTAGCTATTATTCTAATTATAAAATTAAATATAAAAAATGGAAACCTCCTTTTAGGATTAGCTTTTTTAGAAGGAATATTTGTAAAAATTTATGAAACAATTAGTCTAGAAAATTTATACGATTTAAAAAATAATTCTATTGAACCATATTTAATTGTAGAAGAATTAATCTTCTTTATTAGTAAAACATGTTTTTTATTGTTTTTCTATCTATTCAATTTAGATATAAAGTTTGTTATGTATATCTGCATTGTAGGATTAGTTATTAGTGGCTTTTTCATAAAAGAATCCGAAAGAACTAAAGCATCATAATTTTAAATTTTTTTATTAATATAAATTTACTTCTTTTTAAATCAATGTTATAATAAACATAGTTAAAGAAAATATATGGTAAAAGTATTCTATTACCATATGTATTTAGAAAAGAGGTTATTTATGGGATTAATAAAAGCATTAACAAGTTCGACATCTTCTAGTTTAGGAGATCAATTTAAAGAGTTTGTGACTTGTCCAACTATGGATAAGAGTGTACTAGTTCAAAGAGGAAAAGTTGAACATGGGAAAGGAAATAAAAATCCAAGTCAGGGTGTTATTTCTAATGGTAGTACAATTGTTGTACCACAAGGTGCAGCAATGATGATTATAGATAATGGCGAAATTAAAGAATTCTCATCTGTTCCTGGTACATATACCTGGGATTCCAGTAGTGAACCAAGTGTTTTTACAGGAGGCTTTTTTAAAGGAATTGGAGAAACTATCAAAACAATTGGTAAACGTTTCACCTATGGAGGACAACCCGCTAAAGATCAAAGAGTTTACTATGTAAATTTATTAGCAATCACAGGAAACAAATTTGGTTCTCCACAACCCAAAAAAATTACAGATGATAAATATGGTATGTTAGAAGTAACATTCTTTGGAGAATATGCTTTTCAAGTAAAAGATCCAGTTATTTTAGTTCAAAATGTAATTGGTGCTAATGCAAAAGATACTATTACTTGTGAAGATGTAATTGGTAGTCAATTAAAAACGAAGTTTATTGAACAGATTACTAAAGCAATCACAACTGTAATGAGAAAGAAAAAAATTCCTTTTGGTGATATTGGTATGTATGGTTCAGATATCTCTTGTGAGATGAATACTATTTTAGATGAATCATGGAGAAAAACTTATGGTTTAGAAATTACAGATGTAGCATTAGCTGATATTAATTTAACTAGTGATTCTATGAAAAGAGTAAATAATATTGATGACGCTACAATATTTTCTGATAAGAATTTACAATCTGGATTAATGGCTCAAGCAAGTGCAGAAGCTATGAAAAATGCAGCATCAAATAGTAATGGTGCTATGGCAGGATTTATGGGAATGAATATGGCTGGAAATGCTGGAGCAAACTTAATGGGAGCAGTTCAACAGAAAAATCAAAATACAACAACCCCAGAAAGTGCAGAAGGAGCAAAGTTCTGTTCTAATTGTGGGGCAAAAGTAACTGGTAATTTTTGTAGTCAATGTGGAACAAAGATTAAATAATATTTTAATATGATTATGACTAATTAAGAGATGTAATAGATACTCTTAATTTTTTTAATATTTAACCTATTATTAAATACTACTAATATACCATTTTTAATTACCTAAAAAAATTACAGTGATAGGTCATGATTTTATAAAAAACAATTGGATAATTATTTAATAATAATTTTTTTGATACAAAATAGCATTTTAATGGTATGATATAAATGTGTATATGAAGGTGATATACTTTGTTAATGTTTTTAAAAAAAATTAAACATTTGAGAATAACAAAGGTATCAAAGATTGATTATTACTTGATACTAGGTTGCATTCTTTAACCATTAACTTTTACTATAAAATAGTAAAAAGTAAAATCTTTAATGTTTTTTTAATAAATAAAATATATATTAATAAACGGAAGGTGAAATTTATGAAAAGAAGAACTAAAAATATCATATTAATTATGATTACAATATTATTACTTTTAGTAATAGGGTTAACAATGAATTATATTAAGAGTAATATTTCAGTAAATGCAAACGCCCAAAATAGTATGATGGAAATGGGTGAGACACCACCAGACATGAATAATGAAGAGTCTCAAGACAACAACCAAACACCACCAGAAATACCTAATGAAGAAAACAGTAATGATTCAAATGAACAGCCTCTTGAACCAGATAGTGAAAATGCTGAAATGGAGACTCCACCAGAAATACCTGCTGGAAATAATACGATGTCACCACCAGATATGAATAATGATCTAAATAATAATATTCAAAATTCAGAAATAATTTATTATGTAATCCTTGGAGCTGAAAGTTTAATATTGTCTTTTGTCTTAATTTACTTATTTATGTCAAAATTTAATGCCAAGACCTTTAAAGAAACTTTTGAAAACACCGATAAAAAGATAATGTATATTTTAAGTATTATTATTTTAACTGGAGTTTTATTCTGCGGAGAGTATATTATTACAAATGAAATGATACAAAGTAATGAAAATTCTAACCCAGAAGCAATACAAGAACAAAACAGTAATATTTCTTATTCAAGTCCTTTTGAAATCACAGAATCTACAACTATTTCTAGTGGAGAATATACTAGTAGTTCACAAGACGAAAATGCCATATTAGCAAGTGGTAATATAGATGTATCTTTATCTAATATAAAGGTTAGTAAAAGTGGTGACTCTGATGGTGGAGATAATACGAGTTTTTATGGAACAAACTCTGCTATTATAGGGAAAGATGGTGCAAATTTAACTTTAAAAAATATAACAGTTTCAACTTCTGCAACAGGAGCAAATGGAGTATTTAGTTATGGAGGTTCAGCGACCACTAATAATTCTAGTAGTGATGGAACAACTGTAACGATAAGTGATTCAGAAATAACAACTACGAAAGATAATTCAGGTGGAATTATGACAACTGGTGGAGGAATAATGAAGGCATTAAATCTTACTATCAATACTAGTGGAATATCAAGTGCTGCCATCAGGACAGATAGAGGTGGTGGAACCGTTACTGTTGATGGTGGTACCTATACTACAACGGGAGCAGGGTCGCCTACTGTTTATTCTACTGCTCTTATAACTGTAAAAAATGCAACTTTAGTTGCTAAGGCATCAGAAGGAATTGTCATAGAAGGTAAAAACAAGGTAAATCTTGAAAATGTAGATTTAACCGATACTAACAATCAATTAAACGGACAATCTACAACTTATAAAAACATCTTTTTATATCAATCCA
>CAYOCA010000075.1:0-5962 GCA_964402345.1 uncultured Muribaculaceae bacterium
CAATACAATTAGTATTAATAATATCAACTGTATCTTTTAAAGAAATTCTAATAGCATCATTGACACATACTTGCATTACATCTTGATTAGGATAATCAGATACTTTATAATCTATTACACCATGATGATAAGAGTAGTAAAAATCATTTGGATTTGGTACTCCTATATATGATTCTGTTGTATTCGTATTAGTAGTGTTGCTAGATGTATCGGTACTTGTATCAGATTTAGTATTAGTATCTGTATTAGAATTACTATTAGTTGAAGTAGTAGGATTGCTATTTGATATTTTGTTATTTTCATTGTCATCTGTACTTACATTGGTTTGAGTATTATTATTTGATGATGTTTGATTAGAATTTCCATCGTTATTTGTTTTTGGAGTGTTGCCACTATTTTTTTCTTCACCATTTGCACTTTCTTCTCCCTTATCTTCCATTAGTTCTTCTAATTCATTTTTCTTATCATCACTATTTAATTCATTAGTAAACTCATCATTTTTATCAATGATATTTCCTAAATCAGATGATTTATTACCTAGCATATTAATTATAAATATCAATATAGCAATAATTAATACTATGACAGCGACTGTAATAACTAATATTTTATGAGATTTAATTTTTTCTCTCATAGTATATCAACTCCTAATCCAAACTCTCGCATAACGGCTAAAAACAGGTAAATATTACGAGTTTTTACTATATTATTTATCGCTTAAAAAAGTGAATTTTGCAAGAGTTTTTTTTTAAATTTTTTAAACTTTATGGAATTTTTAAATTATAAATTATTAAATTTATCATAATTATTTCCTCCTCTCAATTAGTTTTTTGACAATGAGATCCCTATAAACTCATAAAAAAAGAATGAACTTAATCATTCTCTTCACAATACTGTTTTAATTCTACCCACATTTTAACAATGCAACTTTTTTTAATTTTTTGAAGATATGTTCTTGAAATACCAATTATCTCTGATATATCTTCTTCTGATTTATGAATTAAAAAAGTATTTATTAAATAAACAACTTCATCATTTGTTAATTTATAACTCACTTTCATAATAGAATTATAAATATCAGTAGTAAGTAATTGCTTATCAATATATCTTTGAACTGCATTTTCTATTTGACTTGTAGTAGACCTTTGCGTAAAGCTTTCTTTATATTCATAACTTGGGGTGGTATTTACATTTTCTTCTAAAGGAAAATCATATAAGTACCTAGCCGATTTAAAAGAGGAAAACAATTTTTCAAGACTTTCTTTATTACTAATAATATCATATTGCTTACAAACATAATCATCTAATAGTTCATTATATTTTTCGTTAATAGTAGCATTATCTTGTATAGTATTACTGACATTAAGTAATTGATTAAGAGTAACAACATTGTTCATTAAAATTCCTCCTTTCAGCAAAAAAGAGATTTTGAGGACAAAAAGCCCATTACAAAATCTCTTTTATTTTCAAATTATACTTCGTTTTTTCTGATTTTTGTATAGTATTCACATCGAACACTATATCATTTACAATATTGCTCATAAACCAAACACCCCACGAATTGGTGTCTATTCTAATTTAAAAATTAATATTTGTCAATACATTTGGGAAAATTTGGTAAAACAAAAAATGAGCAATTCCTCCTCTTTGAGAATTAACTCATTTTACTACATTATACACCTTGACAAGTTTTTTACAATAAACTAAATCAACATTTTTTTGCTTTTGTTAGTTTTAATTTAGTATTCAAATTGTTTTTGTTTTGTGTTTGATTTGTAAATTAATTATAACTTTCAATAAGTTTTTCAATTGAAGAAATCTTTTTATTAGAAATAATATATTCTAATATTTTATAATATATATGAGCAAAAAACTTACTCTTAAATCTTTTTGTTAAAAGATTGCCTGCTACATTTTTGGTATCATCAATTGATATAAACACTTCATAATAGTTTTGCTTTCCCACAAACTTTTCAAAAACATATAGGGTATAAATATCCTTATAAAAAATTTTATTATTAACAGTTTTAGAATCAAACTTTTTATCCAAGTTATCAGAATACTGTTTTAATCTCTTAGATATAAATCTATAAGTATAATCATTACGAATAAGTATTTTTTCTACCTTTTTCTTATTAGCATACTGATTATGAATACCTTTTGCACAAGAATATAATATTTCAATTGCTAAAGCTTGATCCCTTATATCTCCCTTGCAATCTATATTATTTAAAAAGTTATCTAAAAATCTTTCTCTTGATAATTCATTATAACCTAAAAATTCTTTCTTTTCTTTTTCTGAATACATATCTCCTAAATGGATTTCTTTAAATGGCTCTTTATCTATTAATGGATTATTAAAGAAATATATATCAAAATGTTCAAGTCCTCCAACTTTTTCTTCATCATCTGTCCTATCAATTATTTCTTTTGATTGATAACTGTGAACTTGAATATTTAATAAATGCCCTATTTCAATATTTATTCTTTCATGTCTTATTCTACCATTGCTTTTATAAAAGTCTTTTGTTTCTATCCAAGATCTTCTTGAAACACCATTATGAAGTAAGTTTAAAGTTGCAGTAGTAATAGTAAAACCTTCCTTATTATAAAAACTTAATAATCCGTGATAATCTTTTTCTCCATACTTCTTGAAAATTGGATTAGAATTTTCATTATAATAACTAGGAATGTTTTGATCTTTGAATAATCTTTTATAATCTTCAATACTTAAAACATTCATTTCATCATTTGGAGTAAATACTTTAGAATATACATCTCCATCAACTATCTTTTTATTACCACCAAGTGAATCATTTATTTTAATAAAATCACTTAATAAATCAATAAAATGGTATCCACTATGAAAAAGTTTCCCATAACCATATTTATATGGATGATTTTCTTTTCCTAAATCATGTGGCATTTCCCAAGCACCATCAGAATGAAATATATCTATGTTAGTTATAGGCATTTGATATTTATTAACTACATCTGTTAGAACATCTTTGATTTTTTCATATCCCCTATGATATTGTCTTTGACACATAACCTTACAAGTTCCTTTAGAATGTTTTGCCAATTCTAAAATTTCATAATATTGTTTTCTTACCTTTTCAACACTATGTAAAGAGGTCATATTCTTTGTAACTGTTATAGGTTTGTCGGTTAAAACATTTATATTATTTTTTAAAGCAAATTCTAAATACATAAAATGGGCTTTTGGCTCTGTTGAAATAATTAAATGCGTAATTTCTAATGTTTTACATACTGCTAAAAGATTGCTAGATACATCTTCAGGAAGATGTTCATCATCTTTATATTTATCAGACAATGTAAATATTCTAGTTTTCTTAAAACCATTTTCATCTAAATAGTTTCTTATGTTTTCTTTTTCAGATTCTAAATCTACGACAAGTTCTAAATTAACTTTTTTCTTTTTAAAATAATGCAGATATATTCTCTTTGCATGAGGACCGATTCCTATTAAAGCAATATTTTTCATACCAATATATCCCCCTTTTGATGAGATATATTATAATGCTAAAGTTAGATATTTCATAAAACAAAAAAAATAAGTGCTATGCAAAAATGCACAGCACATTACTTACAGTGATCTATATAGTATCTTAATATTTCATAATCCCGTCTTACAATGAATTTTGTGTGATATACGCTTTCATAATTTGATGCAACTAATTTACTTTCAGAATCTTTTATTTGTCTTATAGCATCTTCAATATCTAACCACAAAAGTTTAGCACCTTCATCAATTTCTTTTTGTGTAAAATGAAAATCTTTAGTATCTTTAATTACATGAGCAACATATATATAAGATGTCTGTTTAAAATTATCATGAGATTTTAGTTCTTCAAAGATACCTAAACAATCATCTATTTCTACAATGCAACCAGTTTCTTCTAATACTTCTCTTTGAAATGCTTTAGTTGGATCTTCATCTTCTTCTATTCCACCACCAACTAATTTATACTCGTTTTTTAGAGTTTTATTTAAAATGGCAATTTTATTATCTTGATTAAAAACAATTCCTCTTGCTCCAAATCGGTGTATAGGATTATCAAAAGGAACAATGTTTAAGCCAAAATCTTCATCAGTTAATTTATTAATACATTTCATAATTTAAAATACCTCCAATTATAATTTATTTTTTAGTAATCTTTTGGAACTTAAACTAATAGTTAGTGTTTCAAGATTATCTAGTGGTGTTATATCTAAATCAAGAGATGTTTGAAGTGCATAAATAATCCCTGCATGAGTAATAACTAGAATTCTTTTATCTTGATATTTTTCTCTTAAAAAATCTATGAATTCTTGCACTCTACTCGAAATTTCTTGTATAGACTCTCCATTTGGTGGTGTTATATGAAAATGATTAAGATAATTTAATTTTTCAACCGTAATTGGTGTATTTTGCCAATCGCCTAAATTTCTCTCAATAATCCTATCATCACATATAAGTGGTAAATCCGGAACTAGAATCCTTGATGTTTGTAAAGTTCTCATTAATGGAGATGAAAAACAAATATCATAAAGACTTGAATCAAAACTTTTTGCTTTTTCTCTAGTTTTCATTATACCATCTCGACTTAAACTACAATTTAATCTTCCTTGAAATACACCTAAATGATTATATTCACTTTCAGCGTGTCTTAAAAATGTCAACTCCATTTTCATTCTCCTAACATAAATCATTATACACTAAAAAAGACAGATTTTAAATAACTGTCCTTGCATTTGTTATAATTTTCTTAATCACTTATGTCTATTTTAAAACAATATTCACAAAATCTTTTGCTACATGATTAATTGTTTTTTTAGGATAAATAATACCAATAGCATTTATAGGCATTTTTTCCTTTAATTCAATTTTAACTAAATCATATTCTTTGATTTCATCTTCTATAAAGTATCCAATAAAATCATTTTTCTTTATAAAATCTGCCATAAGTTTTGAATCAGGCATTTGATATTTTGGATCTAGCTCAACATCATTTCTTTGCAATATTTCATCTAACATTTGTCTTCTTCTAGAACTACCAGAAATTACTAAACCATAATTAGTTAAGTCTTTTAAACTTTTAATTTCATTTTTTATATTTTCATAATAAGATTTAGAGCAAGCAAAACAGGTATTATATTGGGTAATAGGTTTCACTTCTAAATCTAACTTTTCACTATAATTTATATTTGGTAAGTAATCAATTAAAATATCTATTTTATGATTAATTAAATAATCATTTAAGTTAGATGCACTATCAATTTTAATATTTATTTTTGCTTTTGGATATAATTTAATGAAGTCAGAAAGATAATCAGATAATACGAAATCTGCAATATTTCTCGTAGTTCCCACAGTTAAAATTACATCTAAATTAGAAGATAATTCATCAGCACTAAAAACTTCAATACTATTAAAAAATTTATCTAATTTATTATATATTCTTTCTCCATCAAGTGTTAATTCAAACCCTTTATTATTTGTTTTTAACAATTTTAAATCTAAAATATTTTCTAATTGTTGAACACTTCTACTTAAACTAGACTGAGAAATACTATGTTTTCTCCCTGCCTCTGAAAAACTTTTTTCTTTGGCAGAAATATAAAAATCATAGTAATAATTAAAATTTCCTCTTAAATCATTAAGTTCAAACATTCATAACCACCCCTGAAATTGCTTTATATACTACTATAAAAAAAGATAAAAGTCAATAGTTGCTATGCAAAATTGCATAGCAACACTTCTCTACTATTTTTCTACTATCTAAAATAATGTTACTCGTTTGTATTCTTCAAATTCTTTTCCGTATGTTTTTATAATATCATTCATTTTATAGAGTGTTTCATATTTATCACTTTTTATATTACCATTCACAATTAAATAAATTATAATTAAAAAGGACTTAAAAAATAAATCCTTTAAGTCTTATCTTCCTTTATGCTT
>CAYOCA010000076.1:0-5775 GCA_964402345.1 uncultured Muribaculaceae bacterium
AATATAGCAATATCGTTAAATTCATAACTATTATTCTGTTCCTTATAATGCATTACGCGTTCTGTAAATTTCAAGATTAATTCAATTATAATTTGAACGGTAGGATAAGTACTTTGAATACTATCTTTCAATTCTTCAACATCATCATAAATCGCAAGAGACTTTATTTCTTTTATAATATCACTAATTTCACCTTTTAATGTTTTTAACTCATCAGAACTTCCACGAGGTGCCATCGGTAATTTTATATTTAATCTGCTTACTAATTCATCGTAAGTAGAAAAGTCATTTAAAAGACTAACACTATCATTTAGTTTAACAAAAAATTCTCCATCTAGTGTGCCAATTACTTCTATCTTTTGGTGAATTTTTTTTATTTTTTCACGAATAAGTTCTAAATATTCTTCAATACTATGTTCAATTTTTTCTGATTTAAAGGATTCTTCTAAATAGTTTGTTAAATATTCTTTCTTATTAGATAATAAATCTAACTTATCACTAATATTTAAAATATAACTTCGGAGGTCTTTATCATCTTTCGTGCAAAAAGAAGTTATCAGTTGTAAAAACAATGAATCCCCTTTTTCATAATATTCTAAAAATAATTGATCCATAATTTGTGCTTTTTGAAGGTTAATGACACTAGAATCAATAATCTTGATATTTGAAGAAACATTTAATAGGTAATGATACCTCTTTACAACCGATAAAGCAAAACTATCAAATGTTGTAATATAAGAAGAATCTAAAAGATTTAATTGTTTTTTTAATTCGGGAATTTCCTTAATTTTCTTACGAATTCGATCAGCCATTTCTTGAGCAGCTGCTTTTGTAAATGTTAAAATTAAGAGTTCATTTATGTTAACTCCATCTTTCAATTTTCGAATAACACGTTCTGTTAAAACGGCAGTCTTTCCAGAACCTGCTCCTGCCGAAACAATAATGTTTTTACCATCTTCATAAATCGCTTGCCATTGTTCGTCTGTCCAAGTCACATCAGCTGGTTTCTTCGGTATCATCGTTATCTCCTCCTTGTAAAAATTCCATATTTTTATATTCTTTTAAATTTTCGATGTTTTTTTCAGTCATAAAACAAATATCCTTATATTCACAATACTTGCAACCTAAATTGTCCATTCCAATTCTTTTAGGATTAATTGAAAAATTAGCATTCAAAATATTAGTAATTGCTTCTTCAATCTTTTGCTCCGTAATTTCTTCTAAAGTATCCATTTGCTCATCACTAAGTATTTTCTTAGTAGCAATTCCTTTGGAAGTTGTTCTCATTCCTTTGATAACCTTACTTTCGTAATAAGAAGAATCAAATTCTTGCAACACTTCAATGTCGGAATTGCTGTATCCTTGCAACTTTAATTTTTCTTCTTTTAAAGCCTGATAAGTATGTTTATAATCTTTACTGATTTCATTATTCAAAATCTTTTGTAAGTAAAATCCCGCAATTCTTGCATTTGGAAATTTCTTTTTAGCAAGATAAATATAAACTGGTAATTGTAAATCCAGTCCATAAATAATATGATTTAAGTTTAAATCAGGATTTCCTGTCTTATAATCAATAATTGAAATAATGCTTTTATCTTCATTTAACATCATTTTATCTACAAAACCCTTAAATATAATTTGCATATCTTCCCGACTTTTATCAACTTCTATTTTTTCTTCTAACAAAAGATTTTTTAAATCCGATGTTTCCATATGTTTTTGAATGGTTATAATAATAAATTCTAGTTCTTTTTCTAAATGTTTTAAAAAGAATTTTTCTCTACTATTAAATGGATAAGTGCATTTTGATAAATATTTTCGATATTCTTCTTTTATATCAATATTCTTAGTAAAACAAATTGATAAAATGTAATGAAATAGGTTTCCTAATATGGTATAGAAAGTTTCTTTATAAATATTTAATTTTAAAATATTAGATAAGTAATAACGAAAAGCGCATTGATAATAAGTGTTCATAGCACTGTAAGAAAGTGTTAACTGATGATGTAGATAATCTTTTAATTTACTTTTGTCAATAGAATGGTAATCAGCATTAAAAGCAGCATAATTTATATTAGGATAATGCTTTAAAAGAAGGGACAAACCAGATGAATTTTCATTATACTTTACTAGAATATCTAATTTTTCGGTCAATTGAATTTTATTATAGAGATTAGAATCTAGATATCCTATTGTTCCTTTTTTTACTTCTAATTGTAAATCATCATTTAAACTAGATAAGTAATAGGTGCCTAAAGAACTGTTCTTTTTTGTGGTAATAATCAAATTTTTTGTTTGATTGATTTCTTCTAACCATTTCTGGTAATTTTTGCTATTCAATTCATCGGTTGTATCTAACCCTAATAAAGATTTTAGATGATCATTAAAATAATCCTCATCTTTATACGTTTTGGGAATACATCCTTGATTAAAACCTAACAAGAAAACGTAATCATTATCTGTTGTCTCCGTTAAACAGTTGACTATTTTTACTTCGTTTTCATATTGAGTTGTATCTAATTTTTCATTTTTAAAATCCTCTATTAAAAAATCTCGCAATTTTTCTATAGAAGTACACCAGGCATATTGATTTAAAATGGTTATCATTTGATTATAAAATTCTAATACTCGTGGATTTTTCAAAGAATAATTCTCCTCTATGTATTTTAAGCTTTCTTCAGCTGTTTCTTTTAGATTATTTAAAAAATCTTGCCCTATCCTAGTAGCATACAAAGAATGGTCATAAAAGGAAATTGGAATATGATACCATTCAAATATTCTTTTTATAATAGAATTATATTCTTCATCAACACCACATAATTTTATTTGGTTTATGGAAATATTTTGATGAAGTAAATGACAAATAGAACTAGCAACAAAACTTACTTCTTCTTCAATGGTATCAAACTCCCAAATAATGTCATGGTGAAAATTTTGCTTTTTTTCATGGTAAAAAGAAACAGTTGCCCATTCTTTTAAAGAATTAATAAACGTTTGATCTTGCTTTTTTAAGTGGTCATAATTGTAAAAAATAAGTTCTTTTCCTTTTAGATAATTTTTGAAGTAATCATGAACCTCCAACAATCCTTCTTGCAATAATTCTTTTTTTAAATCAATTATTTTTCTTATTTTTTCGCTTCCAAAATCATTTTCTCCTACTTCATAAAGATGAGTTAAATACATTTTAGCAACATCATATTGATAATGATATTTTTGCATTATATAAAAAATTGCTTCTTTTCCATAATCAAATTCGTAGTTTTTTCTTAATTCTTCTAGGGTCATTATTTTGATATTCCATAATCCTTTTTTTTGAATATGTCCAATTACTTGTTTTTGAAATACTCTAGGTGTAATAAATAACATATTATTATTTAATTGTAATTCTTGCATTTTTTACCTCACTATTTTTTTAAATATTTTTTTACTGTATTTAGAAATATCATCAATGGTTGAAATATGATATTCTTCACAAATATCTTTAAAATACTCTTGCATTTTATCTTTTGAAATAATTTGGTTTGACATCTCATCAGCTGATGCGTTTTTCCTTGCTTCTATCCATGGTATAGTTTGATGAGTCATACTTTCTAAAATTTTTCCACTGTAACATCCAAAGCATTGAATAATTTTATCAATCAATTTTTGTTCATCATTATCTATATTGTCTAAAACTAAATAAGAATAAAATTCCTCTTTTTCAATTATATGATAACTATAATAACTAAATCGGTCATAAATTTCATGATAAACTGGACCATGCACCCACGCTTCGCAGTCAGAATTTAGTAAATCATTATCCAATAATGCCAAAGAAAATCCTTCTATATAATATAGAATTTTTTGTAATGCCAAAGGAGTAATATCTTCCATTTTAGCAATAATATGTTTCACAATTAAATAGATTTTTGATTGATCTTCTTCTAACTTTAATTCTGAAATTTTTCCAATCACTTTTTTATAAGCAAGATTCGTAATAAATTCCTTATTTTTTTCTAAATATTTTAAGAATTCATGGTAATCATCTTTTATTTTTAATAAAATATCAGAATGAAATTGATCAGGAATTTGTCCTTCTAAATACCGAATAATTGTAACTTCTCCCCAGCCTAATACAAGTGCTAAAGGTTTTTTTCCTATATTGTATTTCTCTAATATTTCTTCTATTTCATCAATTTGAATAATACGTTTATCTATCATATTTCTACCCTCTTCTACATTGTATAAAATTATGATTTGTTTGTCAATAACTTTTTAGTATCTTTTGATACTTTTTTTGATTAGCTCTTTTTAAACAATAAACATTACTTTTAAAAAAAAATAAAAAGAATCTAATTTTTCTTTACAAAATCGATTCTTTAATAAACACGCCAATCAATTTCTTTGATTCCATTCTTCTTTAAAAATTCATTGGTTTTAGAAAATGGTCTACTACCAAAAAAGCCATGATACGCTGAAAAGGGTGATGGATGAGTTGATTCTATGATATGGTGAATGGGATTAGTGATATAAATTTTTTTACTCCTAGCAAAGTTTCCCCATAAAATGAAAACTACAGGCGTATCCTTTTCATTTAATTTTTTAATAATTGCATCAGTAAATTGTTCCCAGCCAATCTCTTTATGAGAAGCTGCTTTATCTTTTTCTACTGTTAGTACTGCATTTAATAGAAGTACTCCTTCTTTTGCCCAACACTCTAAATTACCCACGGATGACATTGGAATTCCTAAATCATCTTGTAACTCTTTATAAATATTTTGTAAAGATGGTGGTAACTTTATTCCATTTGATACTGCAAACGCTAACCCATTCGCTTCTCCTACCCCATGATAAGGATCTTGCCCTAATATCACTACTTTTACATCTTGATAATCCGTCAAGGTCAACGCTCTTAAAATTCTGCTTTTGGGTGGAAAGATTGTCTTTACCTTATACTCTTTATTAATAAAAGCAACTATTTTTCTAAAATACTCTTGATGATATTCCTCATCTAAAATTTCATCCCAACTATTTCCTACTAATTCCATACTTCTTTCCTTACTTTCTTTTTACAATTAATACATAAATTATTTTTCTTTTATTTATATTCTTCTGTTGTTGGACAATTTTCATCACTACTATTACTTGTAATAACATAACTTGTTATATTATTCGTTTTTGTTTTAGTAATAATAATCTGACATGCCCCAATGTCCGCGTCAGTCTTTGAATTTAAAATTACTTTTGAATTTTTATTAGAACCATCTTTATTAGGATTATTTGCTCCTCTTAAAAAACCATTACTTACCAATCCTTGCAATGTTACGGTTACACTATTACTACTAATTTTTAAAAGTCCTCCCTTACTACCGTCTATATTATAATCGTATAAGCTACTACCGGCATAATCTAACTCTGTATATAATTCTTCTCCTGCTGTTTTTATATCATTAACCATAACATTATAACTTCCCTGCTTGCTATTTTTGATTGTATTGATTACATTTGGTGCCGCGATTAAACCCAACAGTGCAATAAGGGAAATTACTGCTAATACTTCTACTAATGTGAATCCTTTTCTTCCTAACTGATTATGAATGATTGTTTTACCCGTTTTTATTCTTTTTTTCATAATAAATCACCTTACGTTATTCATTATATAATAAAAAGATATTCTTGACAAGTGAATATCTTATTGGTAAATTCTATTTATTCCTAATATTTTATGAATATCTTTTAATCTTCCTATAGTACTAATAACATCTCTAAATTTTTATTAATTTTTTCTAAGTCCAA
>CAYOCA010000077.1:0-5610 GCA_964402345.1 uncultured Muribaculaceae bacterium
CAAAACAAAACTTTAAATAACTATCCATAAAAGTCTCCTTAATCTATAAAATACTCATCAAACATAATTCTATCACAAAAGATCCGCACTTAACTTAGAATAAACAAAATAGTTACAAAATAATAAACCCTTTCTTTGATTTAGATAAAGATTTTATTTTTTTTATTATTTTTAAAATAAGAATACAAATTATTCTTTCTTTATGTTATTTTACTTATTTAACTTTTTTTTGATTATTTTATCATTACAATTCATTTCAAATCCAACAATAGTACTTCTATTAGAAATAAATTCCCTTAATCTTTCTATTTCTAAATAACCTACTCTTGTATATAGTTCTTCTACATCTAACT
Source organism: uncultured Muribaculaceae bacterium (assembly GCA_964402345.1). Lineage (GTDB taxonomy): Bacteria > Bacillota_I > Bacilli_A > RF39 > UBA660 > RUG11198. The sequence goes on from CAYOCA010000077.1 coordinate 354, forward strand.
TTTCCCAATCTGAATATTTTTCCTTAACCATATCACTAATAGAAAGACAAAGAAACTTCTTTTTTTCTTCATCGATATCCCAGTTTAATATTTCAGATACCCTTTCTAAGCATATCACACTTTGAAGAAATCTAATTTCATTTTCTAAAGCCAAAAATCTCCCAGTACTCTTTGTTCTTTTTTCTATTTCATCAGCTACTAGAAAACAATCCCTAATATGATAATTTAAAGAAAATCCTTGTGCTGATACACTATCTTTACATCTTTTTCGGTAAAAATAATTAGGACTCTGATTAACAAGTACCCTACTAGCGTTCAATAAACAAGTATAAGTAAAAGCAAAATCCTCCCATAGAGAAGTTTCTAAAAAAATACTATCCTGAATAAAACTTCTTTTAAATAATTTATTACAACTAGATGGAGATTCCTCTAAAATAAATTTAGAATCAGTAAGCGGTTTATATACATAATCATTATTTGCACGGGCATAACTTAAATCTTGATTAAAATATTCCTCTTTCTTAACAAAAATTAATTTAGTAGAAATAATATCAGGATAGTAATAAGTAATTGCCTTATGGTACAATTCCTCATACATAGATAAACTAACATAATCATCAGAGTCTACAAAACCTATATACTCACCTCGAGCAATCTCTAAACCTCTATTTCTAGATGCACCTTGACCAAGATTTTTTTCATTTCTAATCAGTTTAATCTTATCAGTGTATTTTTGATAATATTCCATTGCAATCTGATAGCTACAATCAGAAGAAGCATCATCAATAATAATAACCTCTAACTCCTCTAATCTTTGATTCATTAAAGATTCTAAACAAGTTCTTAAATATTTTTCTGAATTATAAACTGGTACAATAACACTTACTTTCAAAAAATCACCTCTAATTCCAAATTATAAAAAAAAAGAACCTATGCTTACTTTGAAACAACTTGTTCTCCTTTATAATATCCACATTTAGGACATACTCTATGTGGACGAATCATTTCACCACAATTAGAGCATTCAACTAACCCATTTGCTTTTATTTTATAATGAGTTCTTCTCATATTTTTTCTAGTTTTACTTACTTTTCTAAATGGAACTGCCATATTATCACTCCTTCCTTGAATCAAAAATTTTACTTAATTCACTAAATGGAGAATTATTACTTTTCTCTAATTCTTCTTCAGTAACAAGACGCCATCCATCTCCTTTTAAAGTCAAATCTTCATTTTTTTCGGATTTCACCTTCAAAGGAATTTCCACTAATATATTTTGCCATAAAAAATCTGTAATATCAAGTCTATGTTGAACAATTTCTAACGTTTTTTCTTTCTCATCACTAAATTCACTAAAATTTTCTTCTATTTGACTATCGAAAGGATAAGAAACATCTTCTAATGTAATATCATCTGGTAAAATCATAACACCAAACAATCTACCATTAATTTGATAAGTACCATCATATAACTTAGTAATTTTTCCATAAAACTTAACATCTTTTAAACCTCGAACAGCAGTATTTTCAAATTTAGAAGAATCTATCTTAACTTCATCATCAATTAAAATTTCTTCTGTTTCATTAGTCATTAACTTCGTTAAATCGATATTCATACCCTTCACCTAATCCTTATCAAATAAAATATTTTCTACTCAATAGAATCAAAATCAACCTAGTCAAAAAAGAAAAGAAAATTTCTTTATCAATCATATTTTATTTATAACATTAAACTTTTTAAACAAAAATTTTTCTTATTTAATTACTTTCTAGAGACATACTTTCCATCTTTTGTAGAAACGATAATCTCTTCTCCTTCGTCAATAAATAAAGGTACTTTTACTAATAATCCTGTTTCCACAATCGCATCTTTGGTAGCATTCGTAGCCGTATTTCCTTTAATCGCTGGTTCAGTACTAGTGATTTTATAATCAACCTTCTCTGGTAATTCAAGTCCTAACATTTCATTTTCAAAAAAGGTAATACATACTTCTAATCCTTCTTTCAAAAACTTCACTTCATTTTTAATTTGACTCTCATCTAATTCTAGTTGCTCACATGTTTCCATGTTCATAAAACTATATATACTTCCCATAGAATATAAATATTGCATCTGTTTCTTACTAATACGAGCTGGTGGAACCTTAGCATCCGAATTAAATGTCTGTTCAACAATAGTCCCCGTTCGCAAATTCTTCAACTTTGCCTTCACAACAGCACTATGTTTACTAGGTCTTTCTTGACCAAAATCTAATACTTGATAAATGTTTCCTTCATAACTAATAGTCATACCAGTTCTAAATTCATTAACATGAATCATCTTCCATACCTCCTTTCAAATACTATTTTGTCTTTGTCTCTTTAAACTCACATACTTTGCGACAGTTAGGACAAAACTTATTTAAACTTAACTTTTCCTTTGTATTATCACTATTTTTAGGAGTTCTGTAAGAATATTTCTTACATTCCTGACAAGTTAACGTGACCAAACTTCTACTATCTTTTTTAGCCATAACAGCACCTCCTTTAAACGCATATGAACGTATTATAACACATTATTGATAAATTTCAAAGTATTTATTTACAATTTCTGAAGATAATCTTTTGTTAATTGCACTGGTAGTATCAGCATTAGAATCAGCAACATCGGGACTAATTACAACAATACTCATTCTCGGATCATCATAAGGTGCATACCCTACAAAACTAGTTGTAATTGTCTCTGTATCAACTACTCCATTACCATCTGTATCAATAAAACTCTGACTTGTCCCAGTCTTTCCAGCTCCAACGTTTTGATAATTTCCCATATAAGTGGTACCTAATCCATAACTAACGACCGCTCTAAATCCTTCTCTTACACGAGCAATGTATTTTCCATCTACTTCAACAGTTCCTAAGATAACTGGACTATTCTCAAATATCTTTTGACCAAATTTTGCTTCCTTATCATCAGATGCTTGATACACTTCTTTTAGTAAATATGGTTGATACCTTGTTCCACTATTAGCAATGGTATTAATATATTGAGAAATCTGAATTGGAGTGTACGTATCATATTGACCAATAGAAAAATCTAATAAATGACCAGGTAATTTAGAATCCCCTGAATACCCTAAACTTTCTAGCGGTAAATCAATTCCTGTCTTAACTCCTAATCCAAATTGAGCATACATACTCCGATACTTATCAAAAGCACTCTCATCTAATGTCAAAGGTTGGTCGTAGCGATATACTCCATTACCAACCGCGATCGCTATCTTATATTGATAAACATTAGAGGAAAACGCTAAGGCATAGATATCATTAATATATCCTAACGTCCTCCACGAACATTTTTCAGGAGTACTACGAATCTTGATACACTCATCAGTCTGATATTGACCAATAGTAATTGCTCCATAATGATATCCAACCAGCATAGATGCACCTTTTACAATTGATCCTGGTGTCACAGATGTTGTTACAATTCCTGGGGTATAATCGGTAATATAATACTCTCCGGTCTCACGACGTTTCACTTGTTTACCAGCCATTGCTAAAATTTCTCCAGTTTTAGGATTACTAACAATAGCAAAACTATGATCATAATATTCAGTATGTGCTTCTTCTTTAGTCGCTAAAACTTCTTCAATTAATTTTTCTTCTAAATATTGTTGTAAATCAATATCAATGGTAAGTACAATATCATTTCCTCGTTTTCCTTCACTAACTAATTCATAGTTTCCATCAACAATTTTATATTTTGCTTTTGTACCTTTTAAATAATTTTCATACTGATACTCTAAATAACTAATTCCAACGCGATCGTTCATACTGTAACCATTCTCTAAATAATAATCTACTAATTCTGAAGGAATTCCTTGAGAAGAACTAGAAACTGTTCCTAAAATAGATTTAAAAACATCTCCATATAAATAAACACGTTCCCAATCTAACTTTGTATTTACTCCTTCTAAAGTATCGATATTTTCACTAATAATAGCGTATTCTTCATCTGTTACTTCACTGTTTTTAATAATCTTTTCGGCATAAGAATAACCTTTATTCATCAAATAATAAATATAAGCAGCTTCTTTTCCTCTTTCATCATACTCAGATAATTCTTCTTCGGTAATTCTTTCATAAATCAAATCTTCTAAATCATCATCATCTAATTTTCGCATTTGATATTTCTTTTGCTCTTCTTCGGTAATTTTAGCTTTAGCTTCTTTTTTGTGATTTTGATACCAAAAAGTTTTCAACATCTTTTCACTTAATTTACTATAATCAATTGTAAGCATATCTGCTATGCGATAAGCAAGTTCAATTTCCCCTGCTACTGTAACTCCATCTGGTTTCTTATAATAAATAGTCTTAACAGCTTCATTATCGACCAATAACTTATAATTTCTATCATAAATTCTACCTCTAGGTGAGGATTCTCCTTCAACATAGATTTCAGTAGCAGAAACTAATTTTTCATTATAAGAATCTACTTCTAAAACTTGTAATTGAAATAGTCTAGCCATAATTACACTAAAGGCAACAATAATTACAAAGATAAGAAAAATATATCTTTTCTCGACGATATCAGGAAGGTATCTTTCATTTGAAGAATTTTTTGATGCATTACTATAACGAGTAGTTGTCTTTTTTACTGGTTGCTTTACTTTGGTAACTTTATTAAGGGGTCTTTTTTTAGAGGAATGATTATCATGCTTTTTAGAAGTTGATGAATCTTTTCTTTTCTTGTTAATTGGTTTATTCTTATCCCAAAAGCTAGATCCCTTTAACTTTATTTTCTTTTTCTTCGCCACAATATCTTCCTCCATTTCTTAAAATAATTATAGCATGGAACAATACCCTTGACAAATACATTTCATAATTTTCTTTTAACTTTTTTAGACATTTACATGTTTTATTTTTCTTTCATCTTCATATAATGTATAAGGTGAGAAAATGAATTTATTCTTAATTCAAAAATACATTCAAAAAATTACGAAACAAGATATTATTACTTTTGCAAAAAATCAAGGTATAATCTTAGAAGAACAAGAAGCAGATATCATTTATTATTATATTAAAAATAAATATCAGGAATTTTTCTCTGGAAATGATTTAACAATATTAGAAGAAATAAAACCAAAATTAAAAAAAGAAACATACTTAAAAATAGAAGAATTATACTATACTTATAAAAATAAAATATAAAATCAAAAAATTATGTAGAAAGTTTTTAACAATAAAGTCTTATTTTGTAAGGCTTTTTACTATAA
>CAYOCA010000078.1:0-5588 GCA_964402345.1 uncultured Muribaculaceae bacterium
TACAACTACCGTTTTTCTTATACGGATAAGACTCCTAAAAAGGGGTTTTTTGTTTGAATGTATTATTTATAACTTTATAGATTGAAGAGATGAATGCTATAGAATTTAACAAATGTCAAGTAACGAGTGTTTCATCATTTGTTTACTTCTTATTCAATTTTTGCTATAATACAGTTAGCAAAAGAAAGAAGTGAAAAAGGATGATTACTATAAAAAGCAAAAGAGAAATTGAATTAATGAGAAAAGCAGGATATCTTGTTTCTTTAACTCATAAGTATTTAGAACCTTACATTAAACCTGGAATTACTACCAAAAAGTTAGATCAACTCGCGGAAGATTTTATTCGTTCTCATGATGGAATTCCTACTTGTAAAGGATATGAAGGATTTCCAAATGCCTTATGTGTCAGTATAAATGATGAGGTAGTACATGGAATTCCTAGTAAAAGAAAATTAAAAAATGGTGATATTGTAACTATTGACATGGTAATAGGTTACCATGATTATCAAGGAGATGCTGCTTGGACTTATGCTGTAGGTGATATAAATCAAGAAAAGAAATATTTAATGGAACACACTGAGAAAGCATTGTATGAAGGAATCAAACAAGTCAAACCCGGCGCACGTATTGGTGATATTTCCCATGCTGTGGAAGTATATGCACATCAACATCATTTAGGAGTGGTGAAAGAATTAGTAGGTCATGGTATTGGAAGAGAAATGCATGAAGATCCTGAAGTACCAAATTATGGTATGGCAGGTACCGGTCCAAAATTAAAAGAAGGGATGGTTATTTGCATTGAACCAATGTTAAATTTAGGAAGTGCTAAAGTTGGAATATTAGAAGATGATTGGACAATCGTTACAGAAGATGGAAAACCTTCTGCTCATTATGAACATACTGTATTAGTAACAAAAGATGGTTATGAAATATTAACGCCAAGATTAGATGAGTGTGATGGATTATGATAGAAGAAATAGAACATTATGCTCATTTACATAATGTTCCAATTATGCTTCCTGATGGAATAGAGTTTTTATGTAACTACATTAAAGAAAATCATTGTCAAAATATTTTAGAAATTGGAACAGCGATTGGTTATTCTGCGATAAAAATGGCATCTATTAGTAAAGAAATTCAAGTAACAACGATTGAACGGGATAAAGAACGTTATCAAAAAGCTTTAGAAAACATCAAAAATATGAATTTAGAAAATCAAATACAAGTCATATTTGGTGATGCTGAAAATGTTTCAGTAGAAGGAATTTTTGATTTAATTTTTATTGATGCTTCGAAAGGACATAGTATTGATTTCTTTGAAAAATATTCTAGTCATTTAAAGTCTAATGGAACTATTATTACAGATAATTTATCTTTTCATGGCTTAGTAGAAGATGAGAGTTTAGCTCAAACTAGAAATCAAAGAGGATTAGTGAAAAGGATAAAAAAATTTATTGATTTTTTGGAGAATAATTATGAATTTACAACAGAATATGTTGATGTAGGAGATAGAATTTCTATCTCCAAAAGAATTACTAGTTAAAATATTAATGATGTGAATAATTACTTTATTATAAGGAGGATAAACATGAAAAAAATATTAGTTATGCCAAGTAATTTAAAAAATCTAGGTGATGTATTAAAAACAGATATTGATGGAATCATTCTTCCATTAGAACATTTAGCAGTTAATAGTAGTATTTACTTTTCTTTAGAAGATATTAAAAGTATTATTAATTTAACAAGCAAAGAAGTATGTGTTTCGATTAATAAAATTATGCATAATGAAGATTTAGAGTTATTAGAGCAGTCTCTTGTTTCTTTAAATAAAATGAATATCAGTAAAATTTTCTTTTATGATTTAGCAGTTATGAATATTTGCAAACGTTTAGGTATAAAAAAAGAACTTGTTGTCTTTCAAGATCACTTAAATCTTTCTATAAATAGTAATCAATTTTATCGAAAAAGAGGAATTCATTATGCGGTATTGTCTAATGATATCACTAAAGAAGAAATTAATGAAATTAGTAAAGAAAAACATTTTATGTTAATTTGTTATGGATATCTACCTTGTTTTTATTCTAGACGTTATTTGATTAGTAATTATTTACAACATATCCAAAAGGATAAGGAACAGTCTATTTATTACATTAAAAATGGGAATGATAAATATCCAATAGTAGAAGAAGAATTTGGAACAACTATTTATACCAAAGAACCAATTAATTTGATTAATGATATTGATCAATTAGAAATAGAGTATATTATTTTAAATGCTTTTAATATTGAAGAAGAAGAATTTTTAAAAGTAGTAGAGAGTTATCTTACAAATAAGCAGGATAAAATCTCACATTATCAAGGATTATTTAATAGAAAGACAGTATATAAGGTGGAAGATTATGAAAAAAATTGAATTATTAGCTCCAGCTGGAAATATGGAAAGATTAAAAATTGCTTTTTTATATGGAGCTGATGCGGTGTATTTAGGTGGGAAAAATTATAGCATGAGAGCAAATGCTCAAAATTTCTCTAATGAAGAAATAAAAGAAGCATGCTCTTATGCTCATAAACTAGGAAAAAAAATTTATGTAACTGTAAATATTGTCTTTCATAATGAGAATTTCATTGGATTAGTAGATTATTTAAAAAAATTAGTTGAATACAAGGTAGACGCTATTATCGTATCAGATATGGCGATTATTGATATTGTCAAAGAAGAACATCTTTCTTTACCAATTCATATTTCTACTCAAATGTCAAATGCTAATTATGAAAGTATTTTTTATTTGAAAGATGAAGGTGTAGAAAGAGTTGTTCTAGCAAGAGAATGTTCTAAGAAAAATATTCAAGAAATTATTGAAAAGACTGGGATAGAAGTAGAGTGCTTTTTGCATGGAGCAATGTGTTCTTCTTATTCTGGTAGATGTGTGTTGTCCAATTACTTTACTAATAGAGACGCTAATCGTGGTGGTTGTGCTCAAATATGTCGATGGTGTTTTGATTTATTAGAAGATGAAACAAATATAATTGAAAATAAAACACCTTTTTCGATGGCGGTTAAGGATTTATCTTTAATTCGTTATTTAAAAGAAATGATTGATATTGGGGTTACTTCTTTAAAGGTAGAAGGTAGAATGCGTAGTGATTATTATATAGCAACAGTAATTAGTACTTATCGTGAAGCAATTGATTATTATTATCAGAATTCTTTAGATGATGAGAAAATTGAGTATTATAACGCTATTTTAAATAGAGTTGCAAATCGTGATAGTACAGCTCAATTTTTTAACAAATTTCCAGGAGTAGATGAACAATATTTTTTAGGTCGTCAAGAGTTATCAAATCAAGATTTTTTAGGAATTGTATTAGATTATAATCAAGAAACAAAAGAAGTAACATTAACTCAAAGGAATTATTTTAAAACTGGAGATGTTGTTGAAATGTTTGGTCCAAATATTCATACTTTTTCTTTTCAAGTACCAAACATTTATGATGAAAAAGGGAATTGTTTAGAAGTTGCTAGACATCCTCAAGAAATTATTAAATTTAAGTTAGAAGAAAGAGTTTATCCTAATGATATTATGAGAGTGAAGTTTCTTTAAGGTATTAGAATTTTTCTTTTAAAAAAGGGGAATTATAATAAAGAAAGTGGTAACAATTATTTTTTTAAATTATATGAGAATGAAAAGTAGTAGGTAGTGATAATATGAAGAAGAAAAAGATTTTATTATATTGTGCTTGTTTTGTTTGTGTTTTATCAGGTATTGTTACTTTTGTGATATGTATGTTACTTTCTCCAAAAATTTATTTAGAAAAAGAAGAAATTACTCTATCGGTATATCAGGATTTTAAAGAATTAGATTATCATGCTTATGCGATGAATAAGGATATATCGAATCGTGTAAGAATTAGTGGTAAGGTTTCAACAGAAAAAGTAGGTACTTATTTTTTAATTTATGAAGTAGATTATTTTATCTTTCATTCTGAAAAAGTTTTAAAAGTTCAAGTTCAGGATCAAGAAGCACCTCTTTTAATTCTTCAGGGAGAAAAAGAACAAGTAATTTGTCCTAAGGAAACATATCAAGAAGAAGGATATGAGGCTCAAGATAATTATGATGGAGTTTTAACAGATCAAGTAAAAGTAATTCAGGCTGAAAAAGAAATTATTTATAGAGTCATAGATAGTTCAGGAAATAAAACTGAGGAAAAGCGAAAAATTAATAGAGTAGATGTTACTGAACCTAATTTAATGTTAAAAGGAAAACAATTTACTACTTTGGTATTAGGTAGTAATTATACAGAAACAGGATATCAAGCAATAGATAATTGTGATGGAGATATTACTAGTCAAGTTAAAGTAAGTGGAGAAGTTAATTCAAATAAGCTTGGAACTTATACATTAACTTATCAAGTGAGTGATAGTAGTGGGAATGAAGCAACAATAGTTCGTACAGTACAAGTAGTAAGTTCTAAAGATATAAATAAGGAAGGAGTAATTTATTTAACTTTTGATGATGGACCAAGTAGTACTATTACTGGTCAAATATTAGATATATTAAAAGAAGAAAATATTAAGGCAACTTTTTTTGTGATTCATCATGATAAATCTTTAAATTATTTAATTCAAAGGGAGTTTCAAGAAGGACATACGGTGGGGTTACATAGTTATACACATGATTACGCTAGTGTTTATCAATCGAAAGATGCTTATTTTAATGATTTAGATAAAATTCAAGAAGAGGTTTATCAAATTACAGGTGTGAAAAGTCAAATTATTAGGTTTCCTGGTGGAAGTAGTAACACAGTTAGTAAAAAATATATGTCTGGAATTATGAGTCTTTTAACAGAAGAGGTGGTTCAAAGGGGATATCATTATTTTGATTGGAATGTTTCATCGGGTGATGCTGGTGAAGTACATTCTAGTGAAGAAGTATATGAAAATGTAATCGCGGGTTTATCTCTTAATCGTTCTAATGTTATTTTAATGCATGATTTTGAAAAGAATTATTATACTTTAAATGCTTTAAGAGATATTATTCATTATGGGAAAGAATCTGGTTATACTTTTGAAAAAATTACTATGGATACTCCTATGGTAAAACATAGAGTCTCTAATTAAAGAAGTTAGAAGATGGTTCCTTGTTTTTTTAACAGTGAATCATTTTTATTTCTTTTTGGCATATATATTAATTGTAAGGAAAAAATAGAAAGGATGAATAATATTTATGGAAACATTAAAAGTAGGAACAAAATCAAACCCTAATTCTGTAGCAGGAGCACTCGCGAATGTATTTAGAGAAAAAGGAAGTGTCGAGATTCAAGCAATAGGTGCTGGGGCTTTAAATCAAGCTATAAAAGCTATTGCAATTGCAAGAGGTCTGGTAACTCCTTAAAAAGAGTCTTTGAAACAATAAAAAGAGAATAGGTTACTTTAAGCGAAAAACTTTAAGGCTTTCTGCAAAATTATATATTTAATGAAATGACTTAACAAAATTATTCTAAGCACCCGATTGGGTGTTTTTCATTTTTAATCATACAAATATAAAAACTACTATGTTAGTTTTAAGTAAGAATAATAATATGGTAAA
>CAYOCA010000079.1:0-5549 GCA_964402345.1 uncultured Muribaculaceae bacterium
TTTAAATCTTCAGTATTTTTAAATTGATAATAAATTGGTTGAATTGATGAATGTAGTTTTTTAGATATTTCTCTATTTGATAAGCCATCAAAGCCATTATTCTTTACGATTTCAAAAGCAGTATTCAATATCATTTCTTTCGTTATTTTAGTTTTAGTTGGCATATCTTTCCTCCTCTCATATCATTTAGTATTATATCACATAGTATAATATTAGTAAATATATTTAGGTAAAATTTTTGATAAATGGATTTACTAATAAGATTTATAGAATCTCATAATATTATAAGATGTCTATTCAAAACATAATATAGTGAGTTTTAAACAATTCAATTACCACATTATACTCATTATTCCCCATAAAAAGTGTGTCCCCCGATTTCACAGTATAAACAACATTTTCTTCAAGACTTTCTTGTCCTGTTTCTTCAGTAGGTATTTTTAATACTTGACCAATACTTAAATTGTTGGTAGATAAATTATTTAAACTTTTTAATTCAGCTACAGTTGTAGCATATTTATTCGCGATTGAATATAAACTATCACCTTTTTGGACAATATAATAATTACTACCACTGACTGGTTGATAATTAACACCTAAATAATCCGCTAAAGCAATCACAACAGCTTCTCCTAACTCTTCCATATTATTTTTTAAAAAGGTAGCATCCTCTTCATTATCAATATTTCCGTAATAAATAATTAAACTCTCATTATTTGCGGTATCACGAATTAATTGGTTATAATCTTTAGCGGTATCACTAGGTAATCGACGCTGATAAAATTTACTAACTTCTAAACCACTTTTTTCAATTTCATTAGCTATTTTTTGAGATAAAGCATTACTATTTCTTAAAGCATAAACAATTTCTGCTCCATCTCCTCCAGTAGTCAAGGCATTAGATATGACAATTACATCATTACCACTTCCATAAAAAGATTTAATTCGATTTACACGATTATCAATATCAAGTGTTTCATCACTATCTCTCGTAATAGAAACAGGTATTCCTAAAACTCTTAAACGATCATATATATACTCACCAATTTCTAAATTAAAATCTTTCTCAACAATTCCATTTGTATTACTTCCAATGTCATCTCCTCCTCGATAAGGATCAATGACAATTTTTTTCGTTACTCTTTCATTCATAAACATCACCTAATAAAGTTTATGTCACATTTAGACAAATCAATACCATTTTTGACAAGGTATTTGTCGGAATTGTTTTTTTATTTTCAACATAAACTACATTAAATAAAAAGGGGAATTATTATGTTTCAAAAAATAAAAGAACAAATTAAAATAATAAAAGAAAAAGATCCTTCTATTCATAGAACTTCCGAAGTATTCCTAACTCCTTGTTTTAAAGTACTTTTTTACTATCAAATCTCTCATTATTTTTATTTAAAGAAACACTATCTTTTGGCAAGATATTTATGTGAAAAAGCAAAAAGAAAAACAGGTATTGAAATTCATCCAGGCGCTACTATTGGGAAAAAACTGTTTATTGATCACGGAATTGGTGTAATTATTGGAGAAGCAACGACAATTGGAGATAATGTTACAATTTTTCATGGTGTAACTTTAGGTGGTACTGGCAAGGAACAAGGAAAACGTCATCCTACCATTGAAAACAATGTTTTTATTGGTGCTGGTGCAAAAATATTAGGTAATATTACCATTGGCGAAAATGCTAAAATTGGCGCGAATGCGGTCGTATTAAAAGATGTACCTAAAAACACTACTGTAGTAGGAGTACCTGGATATATTGTTTCACCTAAGAAAACGACTTAAATAAAAAAAGAACCAACTATCTAGAAGGTTCCTTTTCTTTGGGAAAATAATCCTCAATTAACTTTTCACAAGTCACTAAATATTCATAAAAATCTTGAATTTTTTTACACATTTGATACTCTTCTTCTTGAAACTCTAACTTATCTGGAATAGAAATCAAGGAGAAAAATAAAATTCTTTCTTCTTTCAAGAGGGGATAGTTTCGTTCGTAAATCCTTAATAATTCACAAAAATCTAATTCTTTATAATACTTTTTATACAATTTAATAAAGTCATAAATAGGAATATCTCTTCTACTTAATCTCCAACTAATAAAATAAGGTTTATCATCAAACAAATAATGATCTAAACTTAAATTATTATGAATATTTACTACTCTTACTCGTTTCTTTTCATGAATAATATCATACCATTCTTCTATTTTGTTTCGACTATAATTTAGAGCTTGAAAAAGTTTACTAATATTTCTAATAAACAAATAATTAGAAGGTGACATAAATTCTTCCTTTTCGATAATTTCAGCAATATCATTATAATAATTATGTAAATATTCAATTCTCTCAGTAGTTCTTTCATATAATTCCTTATAAGTATCATCATCAATCTCTTTATAAAATGTCGTTTTACTATGAAGAAGTGTCATTAATTTTACTATATCTTGTGCTCTTTCTTCTTTAGAAATAGGAGAATCATTTACATAACGATAAATATCATAATGTTCAGTTTGATAAATGATTTCTGGAAAATAATCAAAAGATCGGGATTTTAAATATCGATAAATATCTTCTAATGAATGATCTCGTCTTTTTATCACCAATTGAACTTCACCAGTATCGATAATTCTAACATTGTTTTTTAAAGTTATTTTTTTAGAAATAATTTTCTTCTGATCAAATAGTTCTCTTAATTCTTTATTCATGGTTATGAGGAATAATTAGTTTAGTACCTGTCTTTATCTCTTCTAAATTATTATAAACCGCGATTTCTTCCTTACTAACCCCATACTTTTCAATGATTTTATCAACAGTATCATTTTCTTTAACAATATAGACATGGTAAGTAACATAAGTATCAGAATTATCTATATTTTCAAAAATATTAAACTCATTTTTTGGAATAACAGATACTGTTTCGTCAGAAAAATTATGAATAATAGTTGCTGGTGCTGGAATAACCTCATTTGGTAACTCTTCTTCGCGATAGAGTTCATCCTCTTTTGTCTTTTCTACTTCTTTTATCGGCTTTTCTTTCAAAAGATAGTTTTCTGTTTCTGATGAAATCGTCTTTTGAGAATTAGAAAGATTTATTTCTTCTTCCGAATTTTCTCTTAAATCCTTTCTTTCATCAGAAATAACTGTTTCAACACTTTCCTCTTTAGGACTTACTTCCTCTGATGTCTCATTTTCTATTTCAGTCTCTAATGTTTCTCCTAAATTGTTATCAGGTAAAGTATTCTCCATACTTAAAGAGATCTCTTCATCAATTTCCTCTTCAATATTATTACCTTCAATATAAACATCAATATTAACTTGTAAAGATTCATTATTAATGATTTCATAGTAAAAATTATCAATATCAATAATAATTGATGATGTATCATATTTAGCATCTAAAGCAATATCAAAAGGTAATTTAAAAGAAAATTTTTCTCGATTAATAGATCCTTCTGTCATTTTATAATCCCCAGTTATTTGAAATTCTCCACTAATGAAATCGTCACTTTTTAAAGATAATGTATGTTCTAAGGATATAGAAGTAATTTCACTAACTTTCGTTTTAAATAATAATTCTTTTTTAAATGGTATTATCTGTTTCATCTTGATCATCCTTTCAAATAATCATATGAAAAAAATTTGTCTTTTAATACCAATCTTTCTTAAATATATTTAATTTTTTTCACTGTTTATAAACATTCAAATGCTTAAAAGGACGAAGTAACTCTTGAACTTCTTTTTTTCTAGAAAGAGGACATAGTAAAATAATTCCTTTCGTAGCATATAGAAAAGCAGTAGATAGTTGAATTTTGATCGAAAGATTACAGTCTTTCTTTAAAATATCTTCATGAAATGGATCGATAATTAAATAAGGAAGAATAATGTAAGAATAACTCTTCTTTAGCTTTCCTACTTCTTGATAAAGGATTTTTTCTGATTTTAAAGTTAAAAATGTTTGGTTATCTATTTTTGATAAATATTTACCAGAAAGTACATGCTTAATATCTTTTTTAGAAGTAAAACCTACGACTATATCTTTTTTTAAAGTAAGTTGGTTTAATACTTTTGAACATAAAGAACTTAAATTTTGATCTACTTTTAACCGATTAGCGTCATCATAAAAATATAAGGAAATTTCTTTTTCAGTTTTAGTTAGTTGCTGATTAATCATGGTAAGATTTTCTTTTAAAAAATTACTAGTTAGCTGATGTAACTCCAGTTCATTTGTATAAACATGACGAATTGGTAATACCTTATGTTGATATAAATATTTTTGATAATCATATGATAATTTGACATTAAATTTTAATAACTCCACTTCTTTATAATTGGGTAAAATTTTTAAATGAGGTTTAGAACATGATAAATGTATATCTCCTAGTAGAAATATATATTCATAAGAACTTTCTTGAAGATACTTAGATATTCGATCTAATAATTCTTCTTTTTCAATATAATGGTATTTTTCTAAATAACTTCGATAATCATGATAAATAGGTTTTATTAGTTCAATTTGTTGATTAGTTAATTTTGTCTTTTTTAAAGACTGGTTAGAATCAAGATACTGAAAAACAGGAATCAAACATTTAGTAATCCATTCATTGAAATAACTTTCCATAGTTGTTTGTTTTAAGATATTATAAACTTCATGATTATCTCTTTTTTCCAAAGGAAATCTTCTTTTAATTAATTCATAAGTTAATTGTTCTAAAAAAGAACTACCATTCATACTCCTTTTATGTAAGATAATATTAGTTGTATCGATAGAGTTTTCCATAATAGGATCCTTATCATCTTTTTCTAAATAATAAATATGATATTCTTTTTCATTTAAAGAAAGAATGAAACAAGAAGGATCTTCTTGATATTGATAAGAACAGGTATTTAAGTATAAAAAGTTAGCGATATCTACTTCTTCTTTGGTAGTTACTGTTTCATTCAAAATTGTTCTTAAATAAGTTTTTCGTGAATTTACTTCTTCTTCAATAAATTGTTTTAAGGGAATATTTTTGGCTAAAAAAATTCTTTTATACATGTAATTGTGATAATCTTTGAAAGTATCAAAGTCTTTGTAATCCTGATTTAAGTAAATATAGGGATGAAAAGATTGATAAATATCTTGAAATAGTTCTTTTTTAGGAAATAACTCTTCTCTAAGATAACGACTTAAAAATTGATATTTTACTTTAAAATTTACTAAAGTATCACCATTAAGAAAAATAGATTCATATTCTTTTAAAGGAAAGATTTTTAGACGAGATAACCCATTAAGAGATAATTCTTTTTTTAAGCCTGAACATAAGTTTTCATCTTCCACTAAAATTAATAAATTTTGAATGGGTTTTTGTTTGATTTCTATTAAATATTTTATTTTACTAATAACAAGGGAATTTGTTTGTTTATTATTTATTACAAGTAATTCTGGTTCATCACAAAATAAGATATTTCTTTTATTGGAATCTAACTCTTCTTGAGAAGGTAGTGATGTTAAAAATTGCGAATATTTTTTAGAAGTTCCTTTTAAATATTTTTGATTAT